>JBKPDG010000046.1:0-8769 GCA_046727755.1 Actinomycetota bacterium | reverse complement strand
AGGGTCGAGTAGCCAGGCCCGCCGAGGATCAGGATCACGCCGAAGGACGTGAACGTGAACAGGAACACGATCGCGGCGGCGGCCGCGATCGCGGGTCGCAGCGCCGGCAGGGTGACCGATCGGAATGTCTGCCACCGTCCGGCGCCGAGGACGCGGGCGGCGTCCTCCTGGCGCGCGTCGAGGTGCGCCCAGAGACCACCGACGATCAGCACCACGACCGCGTAGTCGAAGAACACGTGAGCGAGGAGGATGGCGGCGAGCGACTGATCAAGGCCGAGGAAGCCCAGCGGTCCGCCCTCGCCGAGGAGCGCGAGGAACGCCGAACCGACGACGACCGTCGGCAGCACGAACGGCACGAGCACGGCGGCCCGGACGAGCCCCTTCCCGCGGAACTCGTACCGCGCGAACACGTACGCGCCGGGCAATGCGACGAGCACCGTGAGCGCGGTCGACACCGTCGCCTGCCAGACGGTGAACCAGGCCACGCCGCGCAGGTGCGCGTCGGTGATGACGTCGCCGATCGGGCTGAGGTCGAGGCTGCCGCCCGGCGTGAGCCCCCGTCCGACGATCGACACCACCGGGTACACGAAGAACACCCCGAGGAACGCCAGCGGCACCGCGAGCATGAGCCCACGCGCGACGCGCGCCCGATCGATGCGTACCTGAAGCCCGCTATGCGCGCTTGAGGTACGCATCAGGGCTCGCTCACCCAAGAACCGTGTCGGTCCACTCGTCGATCCACTGGTCGCGGTTGCGGGCGATCTCCTCGGGCGGCAGCGACGCCGGCCTGGGGGCGACCTTGGCGTACTTCACGAACGCGGACGGGAGCTTGGTGCCGTCGCGGGCGGGGAACACGTACATCTGCAGCGGCATGTCGCGCTGGAACCGCTCCGACAGCATGAAGTCGACCAGTTGCTTCGCCGCCTTCTCGTGCTCGGTGCCCTTCAGGATCCCGACGAACTCGATCTGGCGGAAGCACGTGTCGAGCAACGCGCCGGTCGGAGGCTCCTCGGGTGGGGTCTCGGCGTTCACCACCTCCGCCGGGGGGCTCGTCGCGTACGACACGACCAAGGGGTAATCGCCCTTCCCGGCGCTGCCCGAGAACTCGGTGTTGTACGCCTGCTCCCACCCGTCGACGACCTTGACGTCGTTGTCGCGCAGCCGCTCCCAGTAGGCGCGCCAACCGTCGGGCCCGAACTTGTCCACCGTCGCCAGGAGGAACGCAAGCCCCGGCGACGACGTGGCCGGGTTCTCGACGACGAGCAGGCCCTTGTACTCCGGCTTCGCCAGGTCGTCGAGCGTCTTGGGGACGGTGAGCTTCTTGTCGGCGAAGTACTTCCGATCGAAGTTGACGCACACGTCGCCGGTGTCGACGGGGCTGACACGGTTCCGCGGGTCGAGCTGGAGGCCGTCCGGGATGCTGGCGAGCTCGGGCGACTTGTACGGGAGGAAGACGTCTTCCTCGAGCGTCCGGCTCAGGAGCGTGTTGTCGACACCGAAGAACACGTCACCCAGCGGATTGTTCTTGGTGAGGATCGCCTGGTTGACGGCCGCGCCGGCATCGCCGGACGGCAGCACCTCCACCGTCACGCCCGTCCGCCGTGTGAACTGCCGCATCACGCGCTTCGACGCGTTGAACGAGTCGTGCGTCATCAGCGTGATCGTCGTGCCGTCGCCGCCGGACCGGGCGGGTGGCGACGCTGTCGCACCGACCGGGCCGCCGACGGTCGCCACCGTCACGAGCAGCGAGACCGCGAGCGTGAGCAGGATCAGTCGGCGCATGTCAGGTTCCTCCGATGTCGGGTTGCACGGCCAGCAGGACACCGCGCTCGAGCGAGACGGTCGCGACGGGCTCGCTGAGCTCGTTGCTCAGTCCCCGGGTGGAGCCGGGCAGCAGGTCCTCGCCGTCGAGCGGATACCGCAGCCCGGCCGTTCGTACCCGGCGGGCAGGGCCGCCGGCGGCGAGCAGCGAGCACACTTCCCCCGGCTCGCCTGAGAGACGCGCATCGCGCCGGACGACGGTGATGCGCGCGTCGGCCAGGAGCGCCTCGATCTCGATGTCGTCGAACGCGGGGGATGCGAGCAGCAACGCATTGGCGAGGAAGTGGTCGAGCCGTCCGCCGGCGCCTCCGACGACGATCACGCGGGTCGCGCCTCCGCCGCGTGCGGCCCGCACGGCGAGCTCGAGGTCGCTCTGGTCCTTCTCGGCGGGATAACGACGAACGTCGGCGCCCCCGGCGACGGCGGCGTCGACTGCGGCCGGATCGGCGGAGTCGAAGTCGCCGACGACGAGGTCGACGTGGCGCCCGAGCGCGAGCGCGTGCTCGACGCCGCCGTCGGCGGCCACGACGATCGCCGTCGTCGCGGACGGGGGTAGGCGTGACGCGACGGCGCCGTCGATCGGGTCGCCATCCGCGAACACCAGCGCCACCCTGTCGGGCGCGTCCACGATCTCCCTGTCTCCCTTCGCCGGAATTACCCGGTGCAGGTTCCACGGGTCGGTGGCGCCGCCACGGCTCGGCCACCCTCTCAGCCCGGCTGTCCCGAGCTCCCCACGGGTCACCCCGATGGTACCGATCAGCGTCTCCGCAAGCCCATCGGATTGCCGCCGTGCGAGACTCCGAGGCGTGGGGGGACGCAGGGCAGGAGTCGTCGCGGTGGCTGTCGCGGTCGCGTCGATGTCGATCGCTGCGGACGTGTCATCCGCGGTCGCCGGCGGGGGTGATCGCGGTCGCGCCGTTCCCGGCGCTCACGAGTGCGTGCCCCGGTCGCGCGCTGAGCGTGGCAAGGCGCGCGTGGCGTGGACGAAGCTCCGCAACCCGATCTTCGCCCTCGACCACATGGTGAAGGACCAGGCGATCCGCCTCGTCGACGGCCGTTGGCACCTCTTCTACAGCGAGCGGACCGAGCAGGGACCGGGCGGCGGCACCGGCCACTCCGTCAGTCGCGACCTCGCGTCGTGGAACGAGGCGCGCATGGTCCGGCAGTGGGGATCACCCGACATCACGCGCGGCGCCGACGGCCGCTACCTGATCACCTACCAGCAACAGCTGCCCGACAACCCCGAGATCTCGAAACTGCACTACGTGGCGGCCAAGCAGTTCGACGGGAAGTGGTCGGAACCCGTTCGCCTCGTCCCGAGAATCTTCGAGGAGAACCGCACCATCGACGGCGCGTTCGCGCACACCCGGAACGGACTGTTCCTGCTCTTCAAGCGCGGCTTGCACACGTCGCCCGTGCAGCACGACGAGGTTGCGTGGTCGCCGTCCGGGTCGCCGGACGGGCCGTGGAGCTACCTCGGCGAGCCCGACATCCCGCTGTCCGAGAACTTCCAGCTGCTGCAGATCGACGGGGCGTGGCACGTGCTCGTGACCGAGATCCCGATCCACCGCCCCAAGCTCTACCGGCTCGCGGGCGATCCCAACGATCCGGAGAGCTGGCGGCACTGGACACTCGTCCGGCAGCTCGACGTGCCCGCCGAGGCGTGGAACGGCGGCGAGACCCCCGGTATCACCCACGAGACCGCCAACGCGGCGTACCTGTGCGACGCCCGACGTCTCGACGGCTACTGGTACCTCCTCTATGCGGGAAGCACCGAGCTCGCGACGTTCGAGGGGAGAGGGCACGCCAAGATCGGCGTCGCCCGCTCGAAGGACCTCGAGCGGTGGGAGGTGCCTCCGAGCTGAGAGTCACCACCGCTGTCGTGCTCACCCTCGGCCTGGTGTCGTCGGGTGTCGCCGCGCCCGCCGCTGCTGGCCATGCGCGCCAGGCCGGGTCGCGCTGCGGCGATCCCGCCGTCGCCAAGGCCTCGGGCGCGCTGCGCGCACCCAGCCGCGACTTCGCCGACATGAACCGCGACGGCACCCGTGTCACGACCCGCTCGGGCCGGATCCGCCTCGCGGTCGCGCTCGAGCCGCTGGCGATAACGGTGTCCACGCGGCGCGGTGCGATCGTCCGTGAGATCCCGGCCGGCGGTCTCTCCTTCAAGCGGGGCGAGGGGAGCGCGCCCGTACCGGTCACGAACGCCGAGGCGACAGGCGCCGAGCGGTGCGCGCTGCGGCTGCGCGCCACGTTCGCGGACGGCACCACCGGCGCCGTCACGCTCCAGGCCCACGCCGACGACACCATGTCGGTGGCGCTGGCGTTCGACGACGCCACGATCACGCACTGGGGCGAGCGGCTGAGCACGTCGCCAGACGAGCGCGTCCACGGGCTCACCGAGCGCATCGTCGACGACCTCGGCGCGTCGGAGCTGACGCCGCAGGCGGTCGGCACGCTGAACCGCAAGGGCGAGCGCGTCACGATGTACGTGCGCCCGACGATCTCCGCCTACGCGCCCTTCTTCCAGTCTTCGAAGGGCTACGGGCTCCTCGTCGACGGGACCATGCCCGGCGTCTACGACCTCGGTGCCGCCGATCCGGCCGTCCTGTCCTTCGAGTACGAGATCGACCCGCAAGCCCACGCGGGCCGCTATTTCGTGTTCGCCGGCGACCACTACGCGCAGAACGATGCGTACTCGCGCCTGACAGGTCGGCCGTTCGTGCCGCCCAAGGACGTGTTCCTGCACTGGCGGGGCCGCGACCAAGCGGTGCGCGGCGCGCCCGTCGACGTCGACGGCGTGCCCGTGAACCCCACCGTGGCCGACGACCTGCTCAGCTACGAGCGGTACGACATCCCTGTCGGCATCTACCACTTCGACCGGCCGTGGGCGGAGGGCACGGAGGGCTACGGGACGCTCCGCTTCGACCCGGCGCGCTTCCCGGACGCCAACGCGATGCTCGAGATGATGAAGCGCCGCGGTTGGAAGAGCCAGGTCTGGGTGTCGGAGTGGGCGCTCGACGAGCGCGCCACACGCGCGCGGGAACGGGGCTGGCTCGCGCCCGGCAGCGAACGCGAGCTCGACCTCACGAACCCGGAGGCCACGCGCGCGCTCGAGCGCGACTTGCGCAGCTTCCTCGACGGGCCTGGGCGACTCGTCGACGGGTTCTTCGTCGACCGGAGCGAGGAGATCGTGCCGAGCGACCCCGACGACATCTACCACGACGGCCGCAACGGCCGGCAGATCCACAACGCGTATCCCGTAATGCTGCAACGGTCGGTTCGCCGCGCGCTGAACGAAGCCCGAGGTCGTGACGGATGGGCGATCGCGCGCGCGGCATTCACGGGCTCGGCCGGGTACGCGATGACGTGGGGCGGCGACACCCACAGCCGGGAGGGGGTGCTCATCCCGGAGCAGCCCGACACGGGCCCGTCGACTGACCTCGGCCTGCGCAGCGTGCTCGTCAGCCTCCAGCGCTGCGCGTTCATGGGACTGCCGTACTGGGGCTCCGACATCGGCGGGTACAGCGACTTCGCCGACCGCGAGGTGTTCGCCCGCTGGATCGAGGTGGGCGCCCTGTCGCCGCTGATGCGGTTCCACGGCAAGGGCACCGACGCCCCCTGGGACATGCCGACCGAGCCGAGGGTCGACCAGGAGATGATCGACATCTACCGGCGCTACGTCGTGCTCCACCACGCGCTCGCCGACTACCAGCAGCGCCTCGCACGCGACGCGCACCGCACCGGCGCGCCGCTCGCCCGTCCGCTGGTGTTCAACTACCCGCACGATCCCAACGTCGCCGACCGGTGGGACCAGTGGCTGCTCGGCGACGACCTCCTCGTGGCGCCGGTGTGGCAGTCGGGCGCGCGCAGCCGTGCCGTATACCTGCCGAAGGGCAAGTGGGTGGACTTCTGGGACCGCTCACGCGTCGTCGAGGGCCCGGTCGAGCTCACCGAGGACGTCCCCCTCGGCAAGATCCCCCTCTTCCTGAAGCAAGGCTCCCCGCTCCTGCGCAACCGGGCGCTGATGCGTGCAGCGGGTGACACATAGGCTCTCAGCGCACGCATCGGGTTCGCTACCGGTAGTTGCCGGTGTGGCCCATGCTGTAGCGGCCGGGCTGAGGGAAGAGCGCGAGGCCGTGCGGGCCGTCGCCAACCGGGATCTTCCGGATCAGCTGCCCGGTTGCCGTGTCGATGACATAGACCTCGGAGTTGTAGCGGCCGCTGAGCCAGAGCTGTGTTCCGTCGCTGCTGACACCGCCCATGTCGGGGCTGCCGCCGAACTGCCACGTGCCGTCGACCCGCTGCGACGCGAAGTCGATGACGGTCACGGAGCCGGCGCCGCGGTTGGTGACATAGAGCTTCGTCCCGTCCCGGCTCGGGTACAGGCCGTGCGCGCCCTTCCCTGTCGGGATGAAGCCGAGCTCACGCATGTTCGCCCAGTCGACGACCGTGACGCCGTCCTTGGTCTCGTTGGCGTTGAACATGAGGTTGCCGTCGGGCGAGAGCTTGACGTCGACGGGCTTGCCGCCCACGTTCAGCTCGCCGGTGATCTCCATGCTGTCGAGGTCGATGCGGACCAGGTACCCCGAGAACTCGGTGCTCGCGACCATGGTCTTGCCGTCGGCGGTGAAGTCGGCGTGGTTCACACCTGCGTGCGGGATGTGCAGGCTCTTGATGCGGGTCCAGGTCTTGGGGTCGTAGAAGTCGACCTCGCTGTTCCGCTCGGCCATGACGATGGCTTTGGTCCCGTCGGGCGAGAAGTACAGGTTGTAGGGGTCGTCGATCGGGATGTCGGGCCCCGGCTTTCCCGTGCGCGGATCGATCGGCGTGAGCGTGTTGCCCTGGTTGTTGTTCACGTACAGGGTCTGCATGTCCCACGACGGCACGACGTGCTGCGGTAGCCGCCCGACCGGGTAGCGGTCGATGATGGCGAACGTGTTCGGGTCGATGACGTCGACCGTGTTCGACATCCCGTTCGGCACGTAGACGCGCGTCGGAATGTCGCGAACCGACGGCGCGAGCTGGTTGGCCTGCGTGAACTCGTAGACGTTCGTCTGCTTGGGCGCGGTCGTCGTCGGCGCCGCCGTCGTGGGCGCGGCGGTCGTGTCAGATGGCTGCGTGCTCCGCACCTTCTTGTCGCCACCGCCGCCGCTCGAGCATGCAGTCGCGACGAGCGCGACGACGCCGGCGAAAGCGAAGAAGTGGACAACCTTGCCGCGCATGGCGCGGAAGCTTCGCACAGGGCCGGGCGTGGCACACGTCATGCCTGCAGCAGCCGCCGCACCGGTTCGAGGTCGTACGGCGGGCCCATCATCACGATCACGTGCTCGGCGCCGGCGTCGACGTACGCGTCGACCGCGCCGATCTCGTCGGGCCGGATCGCGACGGTGCGCTCGATGTCGGCCGGGTCGCGACCGACGTCCGCGCACCAGTCATCGAGCACCTCGTTCTTGTGACGAAAGCTCGCCGGCGGCGCGAACGTGTTCCACGCGTCGGCGTGCTCGGCCACCAGGCGCAGCGTCACCCGCTCTCCCGCGCCGCCGATGAGGATCGGCATGCTCTCGGCGGGGGGACGCAGCTCGGCAAGGCGTGCCTTGATCACCGGCAGGCCGTGTCCGAGCGCCCGCAGCCGGCTCGCGACAGTGCCGAACTCGTAGCCGTACTCGCGGAAGTCGCGCTCGAACCATCCCGAGCCGAGCCCGAGGATGAAGCGTCCGCCGCTCACGACGTGGATCGTGCGCGCCATGTCGGCCAGCAGGTTCGGGTTCCGGTACGGGTAGCACGTCACCATCGCGCCGAACCGCGCCCGGCTCGTGTCCACGGCCATGGCGCCGAGCAGCGAGTACGCCTCGAAGTGGTCGCCGTCCGGGTCGCCGTAAAGCGGGAAGAAGTGGTCCCACAGCCAGATCGAGTCGACGCCGAGCTCGTCCGCCGCCTGCCACGCGCCGCGCAGCTCGTCGATGGTCGTGTGCTGTTGGGCGAACTGGGCACCGATCTTCACGCGAGCCACGGCGCTCCTTCCCGCGGACGGCGGATCCGAACGGGGCGCGCGCACAGTACCGTCGGCTGTCATGAGTACGACCGACGCCGCGGTCACCGAGCTGATGACCGCGAGGGGCCACGAACAGGTCGTGTTCGTCGCCGAGGCGCCGTCCGGCCTGCGGGCCATCATCGCCGTGCACTCGACCGCGCTGGGGCCGTCCCTCGGCGGCATCCGGTTCTGGCGCTATCCGTCCGAGCGCGATGCCGTTGTCGACGCGCTGCGCCTCTCCGAGGCGATGAGCCTCAAGGCCGCCGCGGCCGGGCTCCACCAGGGCGGAGGCAAGGCGGTCGTGCTGTGCGACGACCCCGACGCGCCGCGCAGCGACGCGCTGCTCCGGGCGATGGGCCAGGCGATCGACGAGCTCGGCGGCCGGTACATCGCCGCCGAGGACGTGGGAGCGACCCCGCGCGACATGCAGGTCATCGCGTCGGAGACCCCGTGGGTGACCGGCCTCGACGCGCCGGGCGGTTCGGGCGACCCGTCGCCGATGACGGCGTACGGCGTGCTGTGCAGCATGGAGACCGTGGCCGAGGAGCTCGACGGCGACCCGTCGCTCGCGGGAAAGCGGGTCGTCGTCGACGGCGTGGGCCACGTGGGCTCACACCTCGCCCGCCTGGCCGCAGAGGCGCGCGCCGGCGTCGCCGCCGCAGACGTGAATCAAGAGCGAGTGGACGCGCTCGTGCGCGAGATCGGCGCGGAGCCGTTACCGGTCGAGAGCGCGCTCGAGGAGCGGTGCGACATCCTGGCGCCGTGCGCGCTCGGCGGCGTGCTCAACGAGAAGACGATCCCGCGACTTCAGTGCCGGGCCGTGTGCGGCGCCGCCAACAACCAGCTCGCAGATGCCGACGACGACGACGCTCTCGCCGCGCGCGGGATCCTCTACGCGCCCGACTTCGTGGTGAACG
>JBKPDG010000045.1:0-18419 GCA_046727755.1 Actinomycetota bacterium | reverse complement strand
GTCTCGCGCACCGCGAGCGCGACCTGCACGACGAGCGGGAACGCGTCGGCGGCGGGTGGGTCGAGGTCGAGGACGAGATGCGTCACGTGGTCGGGCCGATCGGCGCGTACGAGCGTCGGGTGGTATTCGACGGCGCGCTGGTTCGCGAACCACAGCAGCGTCCGCAGGTCGTTGCAGAGCGCATACGACACATCGCGCTTCGACGTCTCCGCCCACCACGTGACGGTGCGCACCCACGACGGCGTGTACTTCGGCACGTTCTTCTGCATGAACGCGTCCTGACCGCGGTGCACGCGGATCACCGACAGTGGCCGGTCCTCCAGCTCGGGGAGGATCCGATCGCGCACGCCGTCGAGGTACTCCACGAGGTCCCGCTTGGTCGCCTTCGCACCGTCGAACAGCGGCTGATCGAGATTGGTCAGGGACACCCCGTCCCGTGATTCACCCTCGTCTTTTTTGCTCATTTCTCCATTCTCGACGCTCTATTCCTCATCCTCGAGCCCGAACTCCCCGTACTCGGGCTTGCCGGCGCGTTCGTAGACGAGGGCGACGGCGCCCGTGCTGGTGGGGGTGCTGTCAGCGAGTCGCATGGCGGCCGGGACCGCGCCCTCCCCGAACAGCCGCTTCCCCGTGCCGAGGACGACCGGGTTGATGAACAGGCGATACTCGTCGACGAGGTCGTGGCGCATCAGGGTCTGCGCGAGATCGCCGCTGCCATGGACCTGGAGCTCCCCACCGGGCTGGCCCTTGAGCCTCGCGACCTCTTCTGCGACATCACCCTTGATGAGCGTCGAGTTGTTCCACTCGACCTGGTCCAAGGTTCTCGACGCGACGTACTTCGGCAGGCGGTTGAGCAAGCCCGCGACAGGATTGTCCGGGTCGGTGACCTGCGGCCAGTAGCCGGCGAAGATCTCGTACGTCTTGCGTCCCAGGAGGAAGCCGTCCGCCGCCGACATCCAGTTGTCCACCAACCGCCCGAAGACCTCGTCGGCGTACGGGTAGGACCAACCGCCGTGTTCGAACCCGCCGCTGCGGTCCTCATCGGGCCCACCCGGGCCTTGCATGACTCCGTCCAGTGTCAGGAATGACTGCACAATCAGCTTCATGGGTGATCGGACCTTCCCTCGACGCCGAACTCATCGGTCGCCCACCCTGACCGCCAGATCACCCTCCGTCCAGGTGACGCGGGCCCGAAACCCCGCGTCCTCGAGCCACACCACCTGCTCCGCCGCCGAGCTCGGTTTGTCGTACTCCTCGTCGATCGGTGCGACGGCGTCGGCCGGGTCCTTGGGAACGACGACGTCACCGACCACGATCCGCCCTCCCGGGCTGAGGACCGCCGCCACGCGGCGGAAGAGATCGGCCTTGCCGGCACCGTCGAGGTGGTGCACCGCCAACGCCGAGACCACGAGATCGAACGGTCCGCTTGGGAGTGGATCCTCGAGTCGCGCGATCCGGAACTCACCGCCGGGAATTGCCTGTCGGGCGTGCTCGAGCATGTCGTCGCTCTCGTCGATGGCGACGAGCCGAGCGCGGGGATGAACAGCGAGGATGCGCTGCGAGGTGACTCCCGTGCCAGCGCCGAGATCGAGGATGGACCGCGGGTGCAATCCGGTCGTCGCCTGCGCGACCGCGTCTTGGAGTCGGTCGTACCCGGGCACCTCACTGCGCACCAGCTCGAGATACGAGTCCGGATGGAAGTGGAACTGGTCGCCCACGCGTGGCGACCGTATTGTCACCCGCACCGCCTGCGAGTGATCCTCACCAGGACGACGCTCGGGCCGGCCCGATGGTTCGCGTTGGGTGGCGCGTTCCGAGGGCGGTTCTGGTAAGGAAGCCGGGTGGAGTTCGGTGCGCACCTGCCGTTGATGGACTTTGGCGGGCACCCCTACACGCTCGATCATCTCGTCGACTACGCGAAGACCGCGGCGCGCTTGGGTTTCACAACGCTCAGCGCCAACGACCACTTGGTCTTCTCAGTGCCGTGGCTGGACGGACCGACGGCGCTCGCGGTCGCGATCCCAGACTCGGGCACCATGACGCTCGCCACGACGGTCGCGCTACCGGTCGTCCGCGGACCGGTCCCCCTCGCCAAGACGCTCGGCGCCATCGACCGGCTCTCCGGGGGGCGCGCGCTGGTCGTGGTCGGCCCCGGTTCGTCGCAGGAGGACCATCGGAGCGTCGGCGTCGACTTCGAGGAGCGCTGGCAACGACTCGATGAAGCAGTCTTGGCCCTGCGTGCCCTCTGGGGGAACGACGCCGAGCCCTTCGTCGGGCGCTTCTACTCCACCGAGGGAATCCAACTGCTGCCCGCTCCGGCGCAGCCGGGCGGCCCTCCGATCTGGATCGGGAGCTGGGGTTCCGATGCGGGCTTGCAGCGGGTGGCGCGCCTCGGCGACGGATGGCTCGCGTCTGCTTACAACACGACGCCCGAGTTGTTCGCCGACGCCCGCGCTCGACTCGGCGGGCACCTACACGAGCGCGGCAAAGATGCGGCGTCGTTCCCCAACGGACTGGCCACGATGTGGTTCTACGTCACCGAAGATCGCGCCGAGGCCGATGACGTCCTCCGGCGACGCCTCGCACCCGTGATCCACCGTCCCGAGAGCTTGTTGCGCGAGCGCCTCCCGGTCGGCCCCGCGGCCGCGTTCGCTGAGAAGCTGGACGCCTTTCGCGACGCGGGTGTGCAACGCGTGCTCATCTGGCCGGTCGCAGACGAGCAGCGCCAGCTCGAGCTGTTCTGCGAGCAGGTCCGCCCCGCCCTGCGCGACTAGACGGGGCAGAACCGTCAAACGTCGACGGTCGTGAGGTCGTCGCCCAGCACGATCTCGCCGGAGAAGTGCTCGGCGGCGAGCACGCGCCACTCGCCCGATTGCTCGGCGGCCATCGGCGGGACGTAGTGCGTCAGAACGAGTGTTCCGACACCGGCGCGAGCGGCGGTGCGGGCGGCGTCCTCGACCGTGGAGTGATAGTCGACGATGTCCTGGAAGCGGGCGTTCGGCACCTGGCGCACGAGGTCCTCGCGAATCACGGTCTGCACGTACGCGTCGGCGCCCTGGCACAGCTCGTCGAGCCCGGCGCACGGCACGCCGTCACCACCGAGGACCGCCGAACGCCCGTCGTCCTCGATCCGGTACGCGACCGTTGGCTCGACTGCCGATGGTCGGTGGCGGCGACACGCACCGACGCCGAGCCCACGTCGAACCGGTCAGCCTGCGCCACCTCCGTGACCTCCACCCCCGGCGGCTCGGTCAGGTCCGCATGGTGCGCCAACCGGTAGCGGATGTCGGCAGCGAGCGCGCGGAGCGTCGCGTCGACGACCTCTTCGATTCCCGGTGGACCGAATACTCGCAAGGGTGACGGCGCTGCGCTCATCACCCACTGCGTCGTGATGACGTCGTTCAAGTCGGTGTGGTGATCGCTGTGGAGGTGCGTGACGAGTACGGCGTTCAGCATGGGCGGGAGCACGCCTGTGCCGGCGAGTCGCATGAGCACTCCCCGGCCGCAGTCCACGAGGATCGTCGACCCCGCCGAACGGACGAGCGTCGCCGGCCCCGCGCGCAGCGGATCCGGGATCGGGCTCCCGGTGCCCAACAGCGTGAGCTGCATGCGCGAACCTTTTCTCGACCGGCGTCGGCGACGCTGATCGGACGGGCTCAGCCAGGTGGCGCGAAGAACTCGAGCGGGATGCCGTCGGGATCCCGGAAGCTCACGCCCGACCCGTAGGTCGCGTCCTTGATGCCACCGTGTTCGACGCCGAGCTCGTCGAGACGACGCGCCCACTGCTCGAGCTCCGCTCGGTCGGCGCAGCCGAAGCTCACATGGTCGAGGCCGATCCTGTGCTCACTGAACTCCTCGTCGGGCGCGGGTGTCCCGTGCTGGTGCAGCCCGAACAGCGTGCCGTTCCCGAGCATGTACACGGTGTGGTGGAAATCGGGGTCCGTGTCCTCGTCCAGCACCGGCTTGGCATCGAAGATCGCTTCGTACCAGGGCACGCTGACGGACAAGTCGCGGACTGTGATCGCCACGTGGGTGAGGGGTGGTGATGCAGGCATGCTCTCTCCTGACGGGCGGCTTCAGACGTTGTCGCCGCGGAAGATCTCGCTGACCGACGTGTCCTCGAACACGGCGTCGAGGGCGTGGGCCACGATCGGTGCGATCGACAGCACGGTCAGGTTGTCGAACTGCTTCTCGCCCGGGATCGGGAGTGTGTTCGTGAGAACGACTTCGCGGATGGGCGCGTCACGCAGCCGCTCGATCGCCGGGCCCGAGAGGATCCCGTGCGTGGCGAGCACGTACACCTCCGTCGCACCGCGGTCGGTCAGCAGGCGTGCCGCGCTGCATACGGTGCCGGCCGTGTCGATCATGTCGTCGATGAGGATGCACGTGCGGCCCTCGACGACACCCACGACCTCCGTCGCCTCGGCGACGTTGTGGGTGCCCTTGGGCCGGCGCTTGTCGATGAACGCGAGGTCGGCGTCGATGTCGTCGTGCTCGCCGAGGTAGTTCGCGAACCGGCGGGTGAGCTTGCCGCCGCCGGCGTCCGGCGAGACCACCGTGACCTCGCCGGAGATTTTGTCGGCGAGGTAGTTGGCGAGAATGGGGACACCGGTCAGGTGGTCGACCGGCATGTCGAAGAAGCCCTGGGCCTGGCCGGTGTGCAGGTCGACGGTGACGACCCGGTCGGCGCCCGCGACCGTGATGCAGTCGGCGAGCATGCGGGCGCTGATCGGCTCGCGGCCTTCGGCCTTCCGGTCCTGGCGGGCGTAGCCGTAGAAGGGGCAGACAGCGGTGATGCGCTTGGCCGACGCCCGCTTTGCGGCGTCGATCATGAGCAGCTGCTCCCAGATGCGGTCGTTGATCGGCTCGCAGTGCGCCTGGAGGATGAACACGTCGGCGCCGCGGATGCTCTCGCCGAACCGGCAATAGATCTCGCCGTTGGCGAACGTCGACAGCACCACCTCGCCCAGCGGGACCTTGAGGTGCTCGGCGATCTCCTTGCTGAGCTGCTCGTTGCCCCGCCCGGCGAAGAGCATCAGCTTCTTCTTGGTGACCAGCTCCATCGCCCGCTCCCCCGCTTTCAGTCTCTCTCAGCTTCGCGCTTGTCGAGCCAGCCTTCCGTGATTTCCGCCGGAACGCCCTTCGCCATCGCACGCGGCGGCACGTCACGTGTCACGACGGCGCCGGCGCCGGTGTACGCCTCGTCGCCCACCTCGACCGGCGCGACCAGGACGGTGTTGGACGAGATGCGAGCGTCCTTCCCGACTTTCGTGCGGTGCTTCTCCCGGCCGTCGTAGTTCGCGGTGATCGTCCCGGCGCCGATGTTGGCACCGTCGCCGATCTCGGCGTCCCCGATATAGGCGAGGTGCGGCACCTTGGCACCTTCACCGATGTCGGAGTTCTTGATCTCCACGAAGGTCCCGACGTGCGCCCGGGCGGCGAGGCGCGTCCCGGGCCGGAGGAATGCGAACGGCCCCACGGTGGCGTCGTCGCCGATCTCCACCTCGTGGGCGACGGTCTGGCGGACGACCGCGCCGTCCCCCACGATCGTGTCGGTCAGCTGCGCGTCGGGCCCGATGACCGAACGAGCGCCCACGACCGTGCGGCCCGCGAGGATCGTCCCCGGGAGCAGGTGGACGTCGGGCTCGAGCTCCACCGTCGCGTCGACGTAGGTGCGCTCGGGATCGGTCATCGACACGCCGTCGCGCATCCAACGCCGGTTGATACGCCGCCGCAGCGCCGCTTCGACCTCGGCGAGCTGCGCGCGGTCGTTGACGCCGGCCGCCTCGTACGGATCGTCGGCCACGACTCCGATGACCGCGTGACCGGTCTCCTTGAGCACGCTCACCGCGTCCGTCAGGTAGTACTCACCCTGGGCGTTCTCGGGGCTCAGGCGGCGCAGCGCGGGCGCCAGCAGCCCGCGCCGGAAGCAATAGATCGACGTGTTGATCTCGGTGACCTCGAGCTCGTCGGGAGTGGCGTCGGCGTGCTCGACGATGTGGTCGACGGCGTCGTTCTCGTCGCGCACGACACGGCCGTAGCCGGTCGGCGGGTCCAGGATGGCGGTGAGGACGGTGGCGGCGGCGTCGGCCTCGCGGTGGGCGCGGGCGAGCGTCGCCAGCGTCTCGGCGCGGAGTAGCGGCGTGTCGCCGGGGACGACGAGCAAGTCGTCCTCGGCGTCGAGGTCGAAGACGCCGGCCGTGAGCGCGACGCTCGCCGCGTCGCCGGTGCCGCGCTGGACGCGCTGCTCGACGAACTCGACTGGTAGCTCGGTCGCGAGCTGCTCCTGGAGCGTCTTCGTCACGCGCTCGGCGCCGTGGCCCACGACGACGACGATGCGCTCGAGCGGGAGCGCGACGAGTGCATCGATCACATGCAGGAGCATCGGCCGCCCGCACAGCGGGTGGAGGACCTTGGGCGTCTCGGAACGCATGCGCGTGCCTTCGCCCGCGGCGAGGACGACTGCCGACAACGGCCGGTACTGGCTCATGCGCTCACCTCCTGCCGGGCTCTCGGAGTGGTGTCCGGCTCAGGCCCTCGGGCTCGGGGGCGAGGCATCGAACCTCGACCTGGGACTCCAAAGGACCCCGTGCTGCCGTTACACCACCCCCGATCGAACCCTCTTGACGATACCGCCGCGGGTGCGCGGTCGCGGGCCACACAATGTGACAGGTCGTGACGAGCACCGATAGCGTCACACGCCGTCATGGGATCGCTCATCAAGAAACGCCGCAAGCGCATGCGGAAGAAGAAGCACAAGAAGCTGCTGAAGAAGACGCGCTGGCAGCGACGTCAACAGGGCCGGTAGCGCACGCTGCGCTCGCAGACTCCCCGTCACCCGTTCGGCCGCCCACTCGGGCGGCCGAATCGCGCCGGGCCCTGACGTCTATACCTCGAGGCGCACGGCCTTGGAGACCGTGGCCGCGGCGGCCACCGGCACCCCGACCGCGACCGACAGCTCCTGGGCGCGGTCGGGCAGGCCGACCGGGCCGTCGGCGAGCACCACATAACTAGGACCGCTCCCGGCCATGAGGGCGTTCCGCCCCACGGCGTCCTCGATCTTTTCGCGCAGCGGACGCAGTCGCGGCTCCACGTGCTCGGCCGCCGGCTCGAGGTCGTTCACCAGCTCGGGGGCCAGGGCATCGAGGGGAGGCGGCGACGGTGCGGCACGACGCGCGCGTGGCCCACCCAACTCGTCCCAGGCCCGGTACACATCGGCAGTCGACACCGGGAACGGCGGCATGACGACCAGCATCGGAATGCCCGGGCGCAGCGCGATCGGCTCCAGCTCCTCACCCTTCCCCCGCATCCACGCCGCGCCGCCGGCGAGGAAGAAGGGCACGTCGGACCCGAGGTCGGCGGCGAGCTCGAACAAGTCGGCTTCGGACACGTCGACCTCGAGCAACCGGTGCACGGCGAGCATCGCGGCAGCGGCGTCGGCCGATCCGCCGCCGAGCCCGCGCGCGGTCGGGATCCGCTTGCGCAACGACAGCTGCACGCCGTGCCCGGCGCGACCGGCGCGGATGAGGAGGCTCTCGGCGGCGCGCATCGCGAGGTTCTGATGACCGGTGGGCACGTCCTGATCGCCGGCGACGACCTCGAAGGTCACTCCCGGCGGGTCCGGCACCGCGACCGCCTCGAGCGTGTCGTGGGGCTGACCGATGGGCACGGTGAGCGCCTCGAGCTCGTGGAAGCCGTCCTCACGGCGCGGCCCGAGCACGCGCAGTGAGAGGGTGAGCTTCGCGAACGCGGTGGCGCGCACTCTTCCGAGGTGCGCGGTGCTCACGACACGACCTCGGCGCGCGCCAGCGCCGCCCACTCGGTGAGCCCGAGCGATTCGGCGCGCGCCGTCGGGTCGATACCGGCGTCGGTGAGCACGCTCTCCGTGCGTTCGCCGAGCGCCGGGCGCAGCGTGCGTCGCAGCATCTTGCGGCGATGCGCAAACCCGGCGCGTACCAGCTGGAAAAGACGCTCGCGCGACGGGACATCCACCGGCGGTGCATCTCGCCGGACGAACTCGACGAGCGCGGAGTCGACTTTGGGCACGGGTACGAACACTGCGCGCGGGACCATACCGACGATCTTCGCCTCGGCGTAATACGCGACCCGCACCGAGGGAGCGCCGTAGGCCAGGGTGCCGGGTGCGGCGACGATGCGCTCGGCGACTTCGCGTTGCACCATCACGAGCCCGCCCGTCACCACCGGCGCCTCCTCGAGCAGCCGGATCACCACCGGCGTCGCCACGCTGTACGGGAGGTTCGAGACGCAGCGCCAGGTTCCGCCGCCGAGCAGCGCGGCGAGGTCGACTCGCAGCGCGTCGCCGGTCACGATCCGCACGTCCCCTTGGCCGGCGACGACCTGCTCCAGCACCGGCTCGAGCTTGCGGTCCAGCTCGACGGCCAGCACCGACGAACCGCGCTCCAGCAACGCGAGCGTGAGCGACCCGAGCCCGGCACCGATCTCGAGTACACGGTCGCCCGGCTCGACGCCGGCGAGGCGCACGATGCGCCGCGCCGTGTTGGGATCGGCCAAGAAGTTCTGGCCGAGTCTCCGTGAGGTTCGAAGCCCGTGCTCAACCAGCAGCGTCCGAATGTCGCCCGGCGTCAAGAGGGCCATCGCGATCGACGCTACAACCGAGCCTCCCGAACGGACGGCTGTGCAATCACGAGTCGACGCGCTACCCAGGCGCCGAGATCGCCAGCGCGACTCCGATCGCGATGATCGTCGGCGTCGGCGGCTGGATGGGCACGCTCGAGATCGGCGTGCGCTCGACCTCCTGTCCGCCCTTCTTGATGACCTGGTAGACGACCCTTTGGATCCCAGGAACGCCCTCTTGCACGACGCCTTGCTGGCCCACCGCCATAGCCGGGTCGTCCTGCATCACCACGGGCGGCGGCAGGGGCTCGTCGTTCGTCTCGATGTCACTGACAACGCGGGAGACGGTAACGGTCATGCCGTCGGCGAGCCCGGTGTCCGCCGATGGCGACAGCTCGTCCTCTGGTCCCAAAGCGACACCGTTCTGTTCGAGTAGCTCGCCAACATTGCGCGCCGGAGTGGTCTCGGCGTGCTGATTGCCGTCGACGGAGACCGTGACCCGCCGCAGAGTACGGATCGCGACCGACGAGCCGCGTGTGAGGCGTGCGGGCGCGTTGACGATCGAGACCTTGTCGGGATCGAGTTGAAGCTGCTCGAGCACCCGGGCCGGCTTCTCCCACGTAGTCCTCACGGGTGCGACCACTCCGTCGAAGTCGACGACGACCGGGAAGGGGCGAAGCACTTCGACGGTCATGCCATCGGACAACTTCGCGGTCGGGCCGGGCCAGACACGGTCCTCGGCGTCGACCTTCACGTCGTGCTCACGGAGCGCGTCGGCGACATTCTTCGCGTCGGTCTGAGCGCTGACCCGCTCCTTCCCGTCGACGCGGATCGTCACCTGGGACGAGTGACGCTGAAGCTGCGGCCATTCGAGCGCGACGGTGGCGGCTGTCAACAGCATGAGCGCGACGAAGACGACTCTGCGTCGGTCACGGCGGCGCCGCTGCTGTCGACGCGCCCGCCGGGTGAGTCCTGCCGTCCGGCGCGGCGGGGGAATAGCAGGCGGGTGCTTCTGTGCCGGCGCGCGTTCACGCTTCGGGGGCATGACCACCTCCACTGGCTCCGTGTCGGTGATCGACTGCGTCCGTCCGGAGGGGACGAGTTCATCGTCGTCGAGAAGATTCTCGAGCGTTTGGAACGAGTCAATGTTCGGGAAGGGAACCCACGCCCGCGCGTCGGTGTGCGGGTCGCGCGTGCGCGACGTGTAGACAACCCTCCGGGGGCGCTGCCCTGGTCGTTGCGGCAACGGCCGGTCCGCGCCGGCCACGTGCTCGGTAATCGGGTCCGCCTCCCGGTGGTCCGAGCGTGTACGACGTCCCTCGTCAAGTCGCGGTCAGGGCGCCGGGAACGTCCGAGGCAAGCTAGCGAGGGCCCGTCGCGCGGGTCAATCGACAGGAGAGCGCTCGATTCACCGACTGCGGAACACCGCGTCTGCGTTGGCGGCGGTGCGATCGGCGATCTCCGACTCGGACTGCCCTGTGGCGGCGGCGACCGCTGCACCGACCAGCGGTACCAAACCCGGCTCGTTCTCTCGACCGCGGCGCGGGACGGGAGCGAGATAAGGCGCGTCGGTCTCGACGAGCAACCGGTCGACGGGTGTGTTCGCGGCCGCGGCGCGCACGTCGTCGGCGTCGGGGAACGTCACGATGCCGCTGAACGAGAGGTACGCACCGAGGTCGAGGGCGCGGCGCGCCTCGTCGGGTCCGCCGGTGAAGCAGTGCATCACGGTGCGAGACGGCGGACCCTCGTCGGCGAGGACGCGGAAAGTGTCGTCCCACGCGTCGCGGGAGTGCACGACGAGGGCGCGGTCGAGACGCTTCGCCAGCCGGATCTGGACGCGAAACGAAGTCTCCTGGTCGTCGGCAGGGCTGTGGAGGTAGTGGAAGTCGAAGCCGGTCTCTCCGATCCCGACGACATCGTGGGCTTCCGCCAGCGCTTCGAGCTGCTCCCATTCGACGGCTAGCTTCGAGGCGTCGTGCGGATGGAGGCCCGCAGAAGCACGCACGTCGGGGTGCCGCGCCGCGAGTTCGATCACCTGACGCGACGTCTCGAGGTCGGTGCCGACGCACACCATCGCGGTGACCCCCGCCTCTCGTGCCCGCCCGATCGCGCCCTCGGGATCCGCGAGCGAGTACAGATGACAGTGCGAATCGACCCACGATGCGTGCATGGACCGGAATTATTCCGGGCTACGCACGCATCGGCTCAGGCCGAGCGCGCTTCGGCCGGACCGCCGAATCGCTCCGTCCAAGCCGCGATGTCGTCGTCGGTGATCTTGCGAAACAGGACGTCCGGGACGGTGAACGGGGATCCAGGGCCGAGCGCCTCGAGCTCGGCACCGACATCCTCCGGCCACGTGGCGGCAACATCGGGCGCAACCGCCGCGAGCACAGTCTCCGCCGTCTCGGGAATGATCGGCGCCGCGAGCACCGCGAACAGACGCACCAGATTGATCCCCGTGCGCTGGATCACCGCCGCTCGCTCGGCGTCGTTTCTGACCGCTTTCCACGGCTCGGAGCGTTCCCAATAGGCGTTGCCCGTGGCCCAGATGGCCCGTAGCTCGGCCGTCGCCTTCCGGAACTGCTTGCTTTCGAGCAGCTCGGTGTAGGTACGGACCCGCGTCTGTAGGTCGTCGACGAGCTGACGCTCGGCGTCGCCGGGCTCGCCACCACCGGGTACTTCCTCGCCAACGTTGCGGCTCGTGAAGGTCAGGCAACGGTTGACATAGTTGCCGAACGTGTCGGCGAGGTCCTTGTTGACCGCGCCGGCGAAGCCCTCCCACGTGAAGCTGCTGTCGTCGGACTCGGGCGCGTTCGCCATGAGGAAGTAGCGCCAGTAGTCGGCGGGCAACAACTCGACGGCGTCGTCCATGAACACGCCGACGCCCTGGCTCGTCGAGAACTTGCCGCCGTAGTAGTTGAGCCAGTTGAAGCTCTTGATGAAGTCGACGAGCTTCCATGGTTCCCGTGACCCGATGATCGTGATCGGGAAGCCCACGGTGTGGAACGGGACGTTGTCCTTTCCCATGAACTGCGTGTACGTGACGTCATCGGCCTCGTACCACCACGACTTCCAGCCGCGGGTGCCGGGATCGAGGTCGGCCCATTCCTTTGTAGAACCGATGTACTCGATCGGGGCGTCGAACCACACGTACCAGACCTTGCCCTCGTAGCCGGGCTTGTCGACCGGCACGCCCCAGTCGAGGTCACGGGTGATGTTGCGGTCGCGCAAGCCTTCGTCGAGCCACTTGTACGCGATCGACGTGGTGAGAACGGGCCAGTCCCTCTTGGTGTCGAGCCAAGCTCGCACCTCGTCCGCAAGGGCGGCCTGGCGCAGGAAGAGATGCTTGGTCTCGCGAATCTCGAGGTTGGTGCTGCCACTGATCGCGGAACGGGGCTCGATGAGGTCGGTCGGGTCGAGGAGGCGGGTGCAGTTCTCGCACTGGTCGCCTCGTGCCGCTGGGTACCCGCAATGGGGACAGGTCCCGATGATGTAGCGGTCGGGAAGGAAGCGGCCGTCGTCGATCGAATAGACCTGCTCGGTCGTCCGTTCCTCGATGAACCCGTTCTCCTCGAGCCGGCGGGCGAAGTGCTTGGTGAGGTCGTGGTTCTGGAGCGACGAGCTGCGTCCGAAGTGGTCCCACGAGAGGCCGAAGGCCTCGCCCAGCTTGGCCTGGATGGCGTGTTGCTGACGGCAGTATTCGGCGACGTCAAGACCTTCCTCGAGGGCCGCGAGCTCGGCGGGGGTGCCGTGCTCGTCGGTGGCGCAGATATAGAGGACGTCGTCGCCGCGCTGCCGCAGGAAGCGGGCGTACACGTCAGCAGGCAGCATCGAGCCCACGAGGTTGCCGAGGTGCTTTACGCCGTTGATGTATGGCAGTGCACTCGTGATGAGCTGGCGCGACATCGGGCCTACGATACCGACGGCTCCGATACCCCTCGTCGGAATAGGGATTCAATGGCTCGACGCACGGGCGTTGCGCGGAAGGTTGACCAGCTCGGTCGTGTAGTGCTCCCCGCCGAGGTCCGCCGCCACTTCGGCATCAGTCCCGGTGACCTGATCGAGATCGCGGTCGACTCGGACGCGATCCTCCTCACCAAGGTCGAGGACCAGTGCGTGTTCTGTGGCGGGACGGCCGACCTGACCGAGTTCTCGGGCAAGCTCGTCTGCGGCAGCTGCCTCAGTCGCCTCGCGGCCGAGACGGCTTCAGGCGGGTAGCCGCCTCGTAGGCGCGTCGGCGGGAGACGCCCAGGGCGTTGGCAACGTCCGATGCGGCGTCACGCGCCGAGCGTCCGTCGGCGAGGGCGGCCCGGACGGCCGCGTCGACCTCGGCGTCGCCGGGCGGCGCGCGCTCCGGCGCGGGGCCGACCACGACGACGTGCTCGCCCCGGGGCTCGGTGCGTTCCACGTGCTGCACCGCGGCGCCAAGCGTGCCCCGCCACACGTCCTCGAACGCTTTCGTCAGCTCTCGCGTCACGGCGACGGCCCGCTGCGGCCCGCAGGCAGCGGCGAGGTCGGCCACGGTGGCTCGCATCCGATTGGGCGCCTCGAACAGCACGGTGGTGCGCGGCTCTTCGGCAAGGGCGGCGATCCGTTCGGCGCGGGCGCGGCCCTTGCGGGGAAGGAACCCTTCGAACACGAACCGATCGCTCGGCAGGCCCGAGAGCACCAGCGCCGTGATGGCCGCGCTCGGGCCCGGGACCGCTTCGACGGGAAGGCCGGCGTCGATGCAGGCGCGGACGAGCTCGGCGCCGGGATCCGAGATACCCGGCATTCCGGCGTCGGTGACGACGGCGACCCGGTCGCCGCCGCGGATCTCGTCGACGATGCGGTCGGCGGCGGCGCCCTCGTTGCCGGCGTGGACGGCGCGCAGCCGCCGCCCGGCGCGGATCCCTGCGTGGCTCAACAGCGCACGCGTACGGCGGGTGTCCTCGGCGGCGATGACGTCGGCCGTCCGGAGCACGTCGACGGCGCGAGGCGAGAGGTCGCCGAGGTTGCCGATCGGCGTGCCGACGAGGACGAGCGTCCCCATCGGTCGGGCGGTCACTCCTTCACTTCCACCCGGTCGCCAGTCGTGAGGCCCCAGCGCTCGAACGCGCCCGATTCGGCCTCGACCGCGAACGCGGCTTTCGACACGAACGGCGACATGCGCCACGGACGCAAGCAACACGTGCGCAGCACCACACCGTCGCTGTCGCAGAACGCCACGTCGATCGGGAAGCGCATGAACAAGGTATGGACGTTCCGGCACGGGCGCAGGACGAGGGCCCCCTTGAACTCCGATCGGCCGAGCAGGCCGCGCCTCCCCGCCCGCCGGGATTCCGCGACCTCGGCCGTCGCCAGTACGTCGCCTTCGCGCACTAGCCAGGCCATCCCCGCGCTCCGTTCTCGTGTCAGACGTTGAAGCGGATCTCGAGCACGTCGCCGTCGAGCACTTCGTACTCCTTGCCCTCCACTCGGAGCTTGCCGAGCTCCTTGGCCTTGTCCCACGAGCCGATGTCGAGGAGCTCGCGAAAATCGATCACCTCGGCGCGGATGAAGCCGCGCTGGAGGTCAGAGTGGATCACGCCGGCGCATTCGGGCGCCTTGGCGCCCGCTCGGAACGACCAGGCGCGCGTTTCGTCTTCTCCCGTTGTGAGGAACGTGCGTCGGCCGAGGAAGTGGTAGGCGCTGCGGGCGAGGCGGGGCAGCACGCTCTCTGCCACCCCGAGGTCGGCGAGCAGCGCCGTCCGCTCGTCGGGTGGCGCCTGGGCCACGTCCGGGTCGCCCTCGATCTCGACACACACCGCCAGGGCCTCAGGGCCGAACGGCTTCGCGAGCTCGTCGGTTTGGCCCAGTCGGTCGAGCGCGACGTTCACCACGACGAGCATCGGCTTGTTCGTGAGGAGGAAGACGGGCGCGAGCAGAGCGCGTTCCTCTGAGGTGAGGTCGGAGCGGTAGACGGGCGCGCCGTCACCGAGGACGGCCTCGGCGCGCTCGAGCGCGGCAACCTCCCCGGCCAGCGCCGCGTCGCCCTTCAGCGCCCGCCGCTGCTTGTGGAGCCGCTGCTCGACGGACGCGAGATCGGCGAGCACGAGCTCCAGCTCCAGCGCGCCGAGTGCGTCCGCGGGATCGGCGTCGTCGCCGGCACGCACGACGGCGAGGATCGCGTCGCAGTCACGGATCGAGCCGAGCAGCCGGCTCCCGAGGCCTTCACCCGCCTTACCGCCGGGCGCGAGTCCGGGGATGAAGTCGATCTCGAACGTCGCGTGCACGCGCCTCTTCGATTTTGACATCTCGGCGAGCCGGTCGACCCGATCGTCCGGCAGCGGCGCGACACCCTTGGTGGTCTCGAACCCGGTCGGTGACTCGAGCCCGGTGAGCGCGCTGAACAGCTGCGCGTGCCCCGAGTCCGGGAGGCCGACGAGCCCGAGATGCTCCATCGCGCTTCAGGGTACCGGCGCCTCCTCGACTAGCGTGATCGGCTCATGTCGAAGAAGACGAAGAAGCGGCGCATCCGCGCCCGCCGCAACAAGGCCAACCACGGCAAGCGCCCCAACGCGGGCCGACGCTAGGCCCGCGCCGGTCTTCGCAGCGTCAACACCAGCACCGCCACCGCGAGCACCGGCAGCCCCGTCAGCAGCACGACGTTCAGCACCTGATCGCTCGTCTCGTACACATCGAGGTGCCGCGAGTGGTACACGAGGTGCGGGACTCCCCACGCCAGCCAGGCGATCGCCACCGCGATCACGAGCGGGCGCGCCAAGGTGATGACCGCCGCGATCGTCACGACGGCCAGGGCGAGGTTGAGCGCGCCGAAGTCGCGCATGAGGTGCTCGTTGTACGGACCGTCGACGCGCACCCACTCCCGGCCGAAGCCGGGGAAGTCGTCGTAGAACGAGCGGGGTGCGAACGCGGCCCAGAGGCCGATCGGGATGTTCCCGACGCCGAGCACGATCAGGAGGACGCGCACCACGCGGTCACGCATGCGACGCCTCCCGCGCCGCCGCCACCGCCCGCCAGCCCTCGCGCACGCTCGGGAACCGCGGTGCCCATCCCGTGGCGTCACGGAGCTTGCGGTTACTGACCCGCTGCGAGCGGATGACGGCTTCGGCACCCGACCCGGCCGCCAACTTCACCAACCACGTCGGCATGGGTCGGAGCCGCCGCAAGCCGAACGCGCCGGAGAACGCGTCGAGGTACTCGCGGCGCGTCGCCGGCTCGTCCTCGACGACGTTGTAGACCCCGGCCGGCGCGTCGAGGGCGGCGGCGGCGGCTCCGGCGACGTCGTCGGTGTGGATCGAGGACACGTAGCCGTCGGGCGTGCCGGCCAGGATCGACAGACGCCAGCGCGCCAGGCGGAGCGCCTCGTCGACCATGCGGGCGGTGGGGCCGTAGAACGACCCAAGGCGCAGCACGACGCCGCGACCGCCCTCGGCGGTGAACCGGTCGACCATGCGCTCGCCCTCGAGCGTCGGCTGCAGCATCGTGATCGACTCGTCGGGCGGCATGGACTCATCGATCCACGCTTCACCGCGGTCGGGATAGCTGAACGTCACCGACTCCTTCACGTACGTGCGCGCGCCGGTGGTCAGGGCAGCGTCGATGAGCAGCGCGTTCGCCGTGGTTCGTAGGCGGTTGTGCTCCGACCAGCCGTTCTTGCTCCCCATCTTCCGCATCGGTGGCACGTGCGTGGCGAGGTGGAGCACGGCCTCGCATCCGTCGACGGCCGCCTTCACCGCGTCGCCGTCGAACAAGTCGACGGTGATCGGCTCGGCGCCCTGCGCGCGCAGTTGCGCGGCCTTCTCGTCGGAGCGGGCGACGGCTCGCACCCGATGGCCCTTCTCGAGCAGCCCGCGCACGGTTGCGGGACCGATCGCTCCGGTGCCTCCGGTCAGAAACACTCTCATCTCGTCACCTCCTGAAGCCATCTTCCGAACCTCTCGATGCCCTTCGGGCTTGCGTCGCGCGCGACGCCGGCGGCGAGATCGGCGATCGACGTGTGCGACAGGCGCGCTCGCCACGCCTCGTCTGCCTCGACCATCACCCGGTGGACGCCGCACATCGTGCGGTATTCGCGCGCCGGCAGCGCCGCCGGTCCGCGCCGACGGATCTCGAGGCACCGGAACGCGGGGTCGTCGCCGTCGACGACCTCGACCACGTCGAGCACGGAGATGTCGGCGGGCGAGCGGGCGAGGCGGTAGCCACCCCGCGGTCCCGTCCCGGCCTCGAGGATGCCAGCACGCGACATCGCCTGGAGGTGCTTGGCGAGATAGGCGACGGGCACGCCGTGGAACTCGGCCAGCCGGGTCGTCGATAGGGCGGCATCGGCGGGCATCACCGCGAGGAGCACCGCGCTGTGCAAGCACCACTCGACGCCTTCCGACAGGCGCATAATCCGGATATTAAATATCCGGAATTATCTCGGCAAGCTCAGCGCCGGTCGAGGAGCAGCGCCTGCACCGACCGGCCGATGCGCCCGCCCTCGTCGTAGAGCGCGGTGTCGGCGACGCCGACGCCCTCGTGCGTCGGCCAGGTGCGGGCGTCGAGCCCGATCCAGTCGCCGGCCGGTAGGCGGTGCAGGTAGATAGTCAGGTCGGGATTGATGAAGACGTGCCGGTCCCAGGTGACGGCGCCGCTGATGCCGTTCCCGAAGTCGGCGGCGGCCGCCACCCGCATCAGCGGGGTGGGCTCCTCCCCCGCGACGATCGGAACGCCGAGCCGGAACCACACCGCCGCCGGCCCGGGAACCCCGACCTCGCCCCGCGCCATGCTCATCTCCATCGCGAACCCGAAGTTCAGTCCGTTGACGTTCTCGAAGCGCTCGCGCAGTGCGGCCGGCGCCGGCGTCAGCCGGTCGTCGGGCGCGACGGCGAACTCGACATCGGCGAGGCGGATCCGGAGCGCGGTCGCCCGCACGACCTCGGTGTCGCCGGCGAGCACCGACGCCTCGACGAGTTGCACCTTCTTCCCCGGACGCAACGTGCGCGCCCGCAACTCGATCGGCTGCATCGGCACCGGTCGCAGCAGCTCGACGGTCATGCGGGCGACGTGCGCGGGCGGCCCCACGTCGTGCTGCTCGATCAGGCCGGCGAGCAACGCCGCGCACGGGCCACCGTGCTGCGCGTTCGGGTCCCACGGGCCACGCGCCAGCTCGGTGGGAACGAAACCCTCGCCGTCGCGGTGAAACACGGCATCGGGCAGGTCCGGCGTCATGGCGCCGAGCCTACGGGAGCGTTGTTGACGCCAATGTCAGGGTTCTCGTACCGTCCGCGCGTGCCCGATTTGCGCCTGCTGGACGGGAAGGTCGCGCTGATCACCGGCGCCGCGTCGGGTCAGGGACGGGCCGCGTCGGTGCTGTTCGCCGAGCATGGCGCCCGCATCGCCGTCGCCGACCTGAACGACGACGGCGCGCGCGAGACCGTCGACCTCGTGGAGCATGCGGGCAGCAAGGCCGTCGCCGTACACGCCGACGTGTCGCGCCGCGCCGACAACGACACCATGGTCGCCGCCGCCGTCGACGCCTTCGGCGGGCTCGATGTCCTCTACAACAACGCCGCCGTCCAGATGTCGGGGCGCCTGGTCGAGTGCACCGAGGAGCAGTGGGACATCACGATGGCGACGAACCTCGGGGCGATCTTCTGGGCGTGCCGCGCCGCCATGCCGCACCTCGCCGAGGGAGCCGGGGGCAGCATCATCAATACCGCATCGGTGCTCGGGCTGATCGGCTCGGAGGGCTACGCCGCGTACGGCGCCGCCAAGGCCGGGCTAGTTGCGCTGACCCGGCAGATCGCGACCGAGTACGGACCGAAGGCTGTCTCTTATACACATCTCCGAGCCCACGA
>JBKPDG010000044.1:0-8673 GCA_046727755.1 Actinomycetota bacterium | reverse complement strand
GTACTTCGGCGCCGCATTGAGCCGCGCGGCGCGGCTGCGGGCGCTGGGCCGCGGCGGCGACGTGCTGGTGTCGCTGGCCACCGCCGAGCTCGTCGCCGACCGCCTGCCGGCCGGCGTCTCGCTGCACGACCTCGGCCGGGTGCAGCTGCGCGGCTTCGGGCGCGCCGAGCAGATCCACCAGATGCGGGCGCCGGGGCTGCCGGACCCTGGTGACCCCATTGCGCTCGCAGGTGCCGACGCCGAGGCCACGGCCCGGCTGCCGTTCCCGATCGCGGTCCCGCCCGGCGTGGCCCCGTTCGTCGGCCGCGCCGGCGAGCTGGCGGCGGTTCAAGAGCCGTGGACCCGCGCCGTCGACGCCGCGCAGCGTCGCCTCGTGCTGGTCGGCGGTGACCCGGGCATCGGCAAGAGCAGACTCACCGCCGAGCTCGCGCGCGAGCTCTACGACGATGGCGCGACGGTCCTGTTCGGACGCTGCTACGAGGAGAACGTCGTTCCCTACCAGCCGTTCGTGGAGGCCATCGAGCACTACCTCCGTCATGGAGACCCGGCCGAGGTTCGGGCCGACATCGTGCGCAGCGGCGCCTTGCTGGCCCGGCTCGCCCCCGACATCGGCCTGCGCTTCCCCGACCTCCCCGAGCCGGTCCGGGCCGAGCCGGACACGGAGCGCTATCTCATGTTCGAGGCGGTCGACTCGCTCCTGAGCGGTATCGCCAAGCGGGCGCCGTTGCTGCTCGTGCTCGACGACCTTCACTGGGCCGATCGCCCCACGCTGGCGCTGCTGTGTCACATCGTCCGCCATCCGGAGGCGGCGCCGCTCGTCGTCGCAGGCACCTATCGCAAGAGCGAGGTGGTCGGCGATCACCCGCTGCGCGAGATCGCCGCCGATCTGCGACGCGAGGGCGTCTCCGAGGAGATCTCCCTCACCGGGCTCAGCGAGCACGAAGTCGCGCAGCTCATCGACGCGACGAGCGACATCGAGCCCCGCCACGACTTCGTCCACAGCGTCCGGCGCGAGACCGGCGGCAATCCGTTCTTCGTCCAGGAGATCCTCTCGCACGTCGGTGAGACGGGCGCCGCCACCGCCGCGTTCACGCTCGAGGAGCTCGGCGTCCCGGAAGGCGTCAAGCAGGTCATCGGGCGGAGGATCGCTCGCCTCCCGGACGGCACCGAACGACTCCTGACGATCGCCGCGCTCTTCGGTCGCGAGTTCGATCTCGACCTCCTCGTCGACGTCGCCGGCGACGACGAGGACACCGTGCTCGACGCCCTCGAACAAGCCTGCGCGGCGCGGCTCGTCGAGGAGGTCACGGACACGATCGGTCGCTACTCCTTCGTGCACGCGCTGACGAGGGACGCGCTCTACGACTCGCTCAGCGCGACCCGCCGGGCGCGCCTACACCGGCGGGTGGCCGAGGCGATCGAGTCCCGGTACTCGGACGATCTCGACGACCATTACGGAGCGCTGGCGTTCCATTACGCGGCGGCCGGGACCGACCTTCCGAAGGCCGTCGAGTACGCCGGCCTCGCCGGCGAGCAGGCCCTGGCCCGCCTCGCGCACGAGGACGCGGCCAAGCAGTTCGAGCGCGGTCTCGAGCTCATCGCACAACAGGACCGGGCGCGGTGCGATCTCCTCCTCGGGCTCGCCGAGGCGCGCCGGCGTGCCGGTGACGTCCCCGGTTCCCAGGTCGCGTTCACGGAGGCGGGGAGGCTCGCGCGCACGCTCGGTGATGCCGAGCGGCTCGCCCGCGCAGCCGTCGGGAGCTTCCGGGGCCATGTCATGGCGAATCCCGGCTGGCACGACCCCGTGATCGAGCTGCTCGAACAGGCGCTCGACCTGCTTCCAAGCGACGACAACGCCCTGCGTTCACGCGTGCTCGCGGCGCTGTCGCTCGAGCTGTACTTCACGCCACAACAGCAGCGCGGCCTGACCGTCGGCTCGGAGGCCATCACGATGGCGCGGCGCGTCGGAGACGACGACGCCCTCGCCTTCGCGCTCGCGAATGCTCACACCGCGCTGTCCGATCCGGGGCATCTCGACGAGCGGCTCACCGTGTCGACCGAGCTCGTCGCCGTCAGCGAGCGCGCCGGCAACCCCGAGCTCACGTACATCGGCCACGTGCACCGTGCCTATGACCTCCTCGAGCTGACTCGCGTCGACGACGCACGGCGGTCAGCGCGCGCCGCCACCGAGATCGTGGAGGAGCTGGGCCAGCCGATGCAGCGCTACTTCGTGATCTGGCTCCAATCGACGCTTGCCCTCCTGGAGGGGCGCTTCGACGACGCGCAATGCCTCTCCGACGAGGCGCTCGAGATCGGTATCGCCGCCGACCACCCCGACGCGTTCGTCGTCTGGGGCACGCAGGCACTGGTGCTCGGATGGCAGCGCGGCGAGGTCGCGCATCTCGTCGAGCCCGCGCAGCAGCTGCTCGAGCAGTTCCCCGACCTGACGGCGTGGCCGGCGGCGGTGGCGCTGGCCGAGGCGTTGACCGGCCTGCACGACCAGGCGCGCGAACGGCTCCGCACGTACGCCGCCGATCTCGACGTGCTGAACTTCGATGCGATCTGGGCCCCCGCGCTCCTCTCGTTGGTCGAGGTGTGCCGCATCGTCGACGCGCCCGAGTTTGCGGCGCCGATCTACGAACGGCTGGTGCCGTACGCGCAGACGCTGTGCGTCGTCAGCCTCAACCTGTCCGAGATGGGCCCCCTGAGTCGAGCGCTGGGCGTCCTCGCCTCGATGATGGGCGACTACTCGCGCGCCGCTCTGCACTTCGAAGACGCGCTCGCGACGAGCGAGCGCATCGGCGCTCCCCCGCACGTGGCGCGGACGTCAGCGGACTACGCCCGCATGCTTCAGTCGCGCGGCGCCGCCGGCGACGCCGAGCGCGCCCAAACACTGCTCGTGCAGGCGCGCTCGATCGCCGAACGAATCGGGCAGGGTGGTGTGCTGGCCGACGCAGCCAACCTCAGTGGGCTGCGCGCCGGCGCCTGAGCCCCTCAGATCGTGCGAACGTTCTGCGCCTCTTCGCCCTTCTTGCCGGGCGCAATGTCGAATTCGACGCGCTGGCCCTCGTCGAGCGTGCGGTATCCGTCGCCCTGGATGGCCGAGAAGTGGACGAAGACGTCGTCCCGCCCCTCGATGGCGATGAAGCCGTAGCCCTTCTCGGCGTTGAACCACTTGACCGTTCCGGTCGTTGCCATGCTGTGCTTCGCTCCTTGCTGTTCCCCACCGATGTCAGTTCGGTTGGGTTCGTATGCCGAAGGTCAGTGGCGTCCTTGCGAATCGATTCGGACCGAACGGTGCAAGGGCGGTCGCACCGCAATTGTCTGCTCGTGTCGCCTTCCGCCGCGACCTGGGGCTGACTGTATCGCGGTGCGCGAAGTTTCCAGCAGCGCGCGCGGCATATCACCCGGTTCCGGTGATGCCGCGCCATTCGTCGACAACGTCCGGCGCCGACCACGCTTCGCGGCCATCGCGCGCGGCGTAAGTTCGCACCGATGCTGAAGTCTCCGCTTCGACCTGCTGTGATCACCGACGTCCAAGCGGACGCACTCGCGCGCTGGGCGGACGACATCGAGTCATGGCCGGTCGGCAGCCACGCGTGGGGCCAGTACGCCGAGCAGATCGCCGACCGGGTGGCGGTGTGCCGCACCGAGAACGTGTCGGCGTGCCATCGCGGCATCGGCGCGCTCGTGGACGGGACGCTGCAGGAGATGGCGAGCGCGACGCTCGGTGAGCCCGCCATCGCCTTCAAGGACAAGATCAACTACAAGCATCCGGGCGGAGCGGGGTTCCGGCCGCACCAGGACCGTCTCGCGTACCCGGGCGTGGCGCGTGTGCTGTCGATCCTCGTCGCCATCGACGAGTGCACCACCGAGTCGGGGTGCCTCTGGTTGGCGGAGGGCGTCGACGAGCCGCTCCCGACCGACGACCGCGGCGTCGTTCGGGATGACGTCGTCGAGTCGCTTCGCTGGACGCCCGCGGAGCTGGCGGCGGGCGACGCGGTTTTGCTCGACGGGCTCGCACCCCACTACAGCGAGGCCAACCACGGCAACCGGCGTCGCCGCGTGCTCGTCGCCAGCTACGCACCCGCCGCCGAGAACTACTCGCGCGAGCACTACTACTCGGCGCGCGCTGAAACGATGCGCCGTGCGTCGCAGCACGACGGACGATTTCGTATCAGCACGCTCGCCGACTTCGACGGCGTCGAGGTCGCCGGGGAGAACGCGGCGCACGAGCGCTGCACGCATCCCGCGGTCGTCGCGCAGACCTGACCGTCAGCATCGCGATCACGGCGCCGGTCTCGACGTCCTCGCCCGGAGGTGCGAACATGTGTTCGTGTCCGATGGGGCGACGATCCTGCACGCCGACCTCGACGCGTTCTACGCCTCCGTCGAGCAGCGGGACGACCCTCGCCTGCGGGGCCGGCCCGTCATCGTGGGATCGGGAGTGGTTCTCGCGGCCAGCTACGAGGCGAAGGCCTTCGGGGTCCGCACGGCCATGGGCGGCCGGCAGGCCCGGGCGCTGTGCCCGCAGGCGATCGTGGTCGATCCCCGCATGTCGGCGTACTCGGAGGCGAGCGCCGCCGTGTTCGAGGTGTTCGAACGGACGACCCCGCTGGTCGAGGGCCTCTCGATCGACGAGGCGTTCCTCGACGTCGGCGGGCTGCGGCGGCTCGTGGGCCCCGCCGACTCGATCGCGGTGCGGCTCCGGCGCGACGTCCGCGACACCGTCGGCCTCCCGATCACGGTCGGCGTCGCCCGGACCAAGTTCCTGGCGAAGGTCGCCAGCGCGGTGGCCAAGCCCGACGGACTACTCGTCGTCCCTCCCGATCGCGAGCTGGCGTTCCTGCACCCGCTCCCGGTCGAGGCGCTCTGGGGCGTCGGGCCGGTGACCGCCGAGAAGCTGCACGACCGCGGGATCACCAGCGTCCGGGATGTGTCCGAGCTCACCGAGGGCGCGCTCGTCGCCATGTTGGGGAAGGCCTCGGGCCGGCATCTTCACGCGCTCGCGCACAATCGCGATCCACGACCCGTGCAGGTCGGGCGCCGCCGGCATTCGATCGGGTCGCAGCACGCCCTGGGGTGGGGACCGAAGTCCGCCGCCGACGTCGACGCCGCCGTCGTCGCCCTCGTCGACCGCGTGACACGCCGGATGCGCTCGGCCGGGCGCGTCGGGCGCACGGTTGTGCTCCGGCTGCGGTTCGACGACTCCTCCCGCGCGACTCGCTCGCACACGCTCGAGCAGGCGACCGCGCAGACGCGGACGATTCTCGACGCGGTGCGGGACCTCCTCGTGACCGCCACTCCGACGATCGAGCGGCAAGGGATCACGCTCGTCGGCATCTCGGTAGGCAACCTCCACGACGACACCGCGGTCCAGCTCGCGCTCCCGTTCGAACGTCGATCCCGCGGCGCCCTCGACACGGCGTTGGACGAAGTGCGGGACCGCTTCGGGTCAAGCGCAGTCACGCGCGCCGTGCTCCTCGGCCGGGACCACGGGCCGACCGTGCCACTCCTCCCCGATTGAGGACGCGCCGCACGCGCGCATCTGCTGGACTGACCGCATGACCAGTACCGAGCTCCTCATCGACGCCTTCGGCAGGATCCGTGAGGACGTGCGCGGAGCAGTCCGTGGCCTGACCCCTGCACAACTGTCGGCCCGGGTCGATCCCGATGCGAACTCGATCGCGTGGTTGGTGTGGCACCTCACCCGCATCCAGGACGACCACATCGCCGGGGTCGCGCAGACCGAGCAGGTGTGGACGTCCGCCCGCTGGGACGATCGGTTCGCGTTGCCGTTCGACCCGTGGGCCACAGGCTTCGGGCACAGCTCCGCTGACGTCGCCGCGGTCACAGTGGACTCCGGCGACCTGCTCCTCGACTACCACGATGCCGTGTACGAGCCGACGATCCGGTTCGTGGAGGGCATCGCCGACGCCGACCTGGACCGGGTCGTGGACGAGGCGTGGGATCCGCCCGTGACGCTCGGCGTTCGACTCGTGAGCGTGATCAACGACAACACGCAGCACGTCGGTCAAGCGGCGTTCGTGCGCGGGGTCGTCCTGCGCACCGAACGAGGATCGGCGTAGACGGCATCAGATCTTCTCAGAAGATCTTCAGGAGTCGCTCACTCTTCTCACGGAGCTGCGCGATAGAGGTCGTCGCGTGTCCGCGACGAAGCCGTGCGGCCAGCCGCACGCGCCGGCGCGCCACGCCGCCGGTGCGATCCGGGTGCGTGTGGTCATCGCGATGGCGCTGCTCTTCGTCTTCGCGATCGTCGGCGGATTCGGGGTCACGCTCAACGACACCCGTGCGATCCTCGTGGGCGGGCTCGGCTTCGCGGTCGTGCTGGTCGTGGCCTACCTGACGCCTCCGGCACGACGCCGCGGCGGCTGGCGGTCCCGATCGACGGAAAGGGCCTAGCTCGGTCTCGCCGGTACGCTCTCAGGCAGATGGCCGAGCGGTCGGCACGATCCTCCCCTCCCGAGACGGACGGTGGACTGGCGTTCAAGGACCCCGCCAACCGGCGCGGTCTCCAATTCGCGGTCCTGCCGATGGCGAAGCTCGACGTCATCTCCCACCAGCGCAAGGCGAGCGACGCGCACGTGAAGCGGGTCGTGGACTCGGTCGAGCGGGTCGGCTTCCTGGCGCCGGTGGTGGTCGTCGAGCACGACGGCGGCGCCGGGTACCTGATCATCGACGGCCAGCACCGGTTCCTCGCCGCGAAAGAGCTGGGCCTCCGCCGCATCCCGGCGGTGATCGCGCCGCGAGACGTCGCCCGCCGGATGCTCACTCTCAACGTGGAGAAGGAGCCGAACATCCGGGAACGATCGGCGGTGGCGCTGTCCATCTACCGGGAGCTGGTCGACGCCGAACCCGAGACGGCCGAGGACGACGCCGAGGTCGCCGACGCCGTGCAGCACGCGCACTACGTCACGCTGGGACTCGGGTACGCGGCGTCGGGCCGGCTGGCCGGCAGCCAGTTCGAGCCCATCCTGCGGAAATGCGACGGGTTCATGGACGAGGCGCTCGCCGAGTGTCTGCCGGTTCGGGAGGCCCGGGCGGAGCGCGTGGTCGAGGCGCAGCGCCTCGTGCGGGCCGTGACCGACCGGCTCAAGGAGATCGGCGCGTGGCACGAGTTCGCCGGCGCGCAGATCATCTCCTACGCCAACCCGCTGAAGCGGGCGCGGAAGCAGCACTCCTTCGACCAGACGTTCGACAAGCTCATCGCGAAGCTGGAAACGCTGGGCGAGCATCCGGAGAAGATGCTGCGCGGGTCGGGCTAGCGTCTCGCGCGTATGAAGCTCTGGAGCGACGAGCTCGAAGCGATGCGACCGCAGCTGTGTGAAGAAGCGGACGCATTCATCGCCTCATTCGTCGACGAGGACGACGACCCCGGTCTTCCCACGCCGAAACGAGTGGCGAGACAACGCGCCGCGGCCGAGGAGCGCGTGTTGCGGTCTGAGATGGCCGTCGATCGGGAGATCTCCGGGCCCGCCGGGCCGATCCGGCTGCGCACGTTCGTGCCCGACCAGGTCGATGCCGTGTTCCTGCACATCCACGGCGGCGGGTTCGTCACCGGGTCGCCGGAGATGACCGACCTGCTGCACGAGGCGCTCAGCAAGGAGCTCGATCTTGCGTTCGTGAGCGTCGACTACCGGCTCGCGCCCGAGCATCCGTATCCCGCCGGCCCCGACGACTGCGAAGCGGCGGCGCTGTGGCTCCTCGAGCACGCCGAGCGCGAGTTCGGCTCGGCCCGTCTGCTCATCGGTGGCGAGTCCGCCGGCGCGCACCTGGCCGCGGGCACGCTGATTCGGTTGCGCGACCGCCATGGCTCCGTCGATCGCTTCGGCGGCGCCAACCTTGTCTTCGGGATCTACGACCTCGGCGGAACACCGAGCCAGCGCGGCGTGCCCGAGCGGCCCGACCTCCTCACGGCGGAGCTGATCGAGTACTTCGCCGACCTGTTCACGCCGGACAGATCGGTCGAGCAACGGCGCGATCCCGACATCTCACCGTTGTACGCCGACCTGCGCGACCTGCCGCCGGCGCTGTTCACGGTCGGCGCCGACGACCATCTCGTCGACGACACCCTCTTCATGGCCGCGCGCTGGGAGCTGGCGGGCAACGACACCGAGCTCCTCGTGTACCCGGAGGCGCCGCACGGGTGCATCGGCATGCCCAGCGTCCTCGAACGCTGGTTCCCGCAGCTCACCGACTTCCTCCGACGCGCGGCTGCGGGAAGTCGGTAGGTCCACGGCGCGGGATAGGCGCGTGCGAATCGGGGTCGTGTTCCCGCAGACCGAGCTCGGCGGCGACGTCGGCGCCGTGCGCGCGTATGGGGAAGGCGTCGATGAGCTCGGCTTCACCCACGTGCTCGCGTACGACCACGTGGTGGGCGCCGATCCGAACGTGCATCGCGGTTGGAACGGCCCCTACGACGTGCGCACCACGTTCCACGAGCCGTTCGTGCTGTTCGGATACTTGGCCGCGGTGACGTCGCTCGAGCTCGTGACGGGCATCATCATCCTCCCGCAGCGCCAGACGGTCCTCGTCGCCTAGCTCGCGGCCGAGGTCGATCTGCTCACCGCCGGTCACTTTCGGTTGGGTGTCGGCATCGGATGGAATGCAGTCGAGTACGAGGCGCTCGGCAAGGACTTCTCGAACCGGGGC
>JBKPDG010000043.1:0-14387 GCA_046727755.1 Actinomycetota bacterium | reverse complement strand
GCGTAAGTCCCTATTGCTCCTGCAGCACGTAGAGGATGTTGCCGCGGGGCCATTGAGCCAGGAACGCAGGAGTTCGGCGCCCGCATTCGTTCGCGCGGGCGAGTGCGGCGAATAGGGCGGGAGGCTCGGTGACGAAGGGGGCAGGAGGATGACCCGATCGTTCCAGCGGTTCGCAGGGTGGTCGGGGCTGGCGGCGGCGGCCGCCGGTCTCACGTTCACGGTCGCGTTCAGCATCGTCGTGCGCGAGGGCGACCGGTGGGCCAGGTGGGTCAGCGCGATGGCGCTCGCCGGGGGGCGGCCTCCTGGCGGTGCCTGTGCTCATCGCGCTCTACGCCTTGCTCCGTGAACGCGAGCCGGAGTTCGCGTTCCTCGGCGTCCTGCTCGGGACCATCGGCGTCGTGGCCACCGCGACACGCGGAGCGTTCGACATCGCCGGGTTGTCGAAGCCGGTCGGAGCCACCGCGTAGACCGCTCGACCTGCGAAGCCCACGAGAGAAACGTCGTGCCGGGTGTCACGTTGACCAGTGGGGCCTCCCGTGTTCACATACAGACAGTCTGTATGTAGAGCGGAGGCGCATCATGACCACCCTGGATCGCACCGAGATCACCGACGGCTTCCTCGCCGAGCTCGACGACTTCGGCGAGCTGGTCGGATCACTCGACCGGGCGGCGCTCGACACCCCCAGCCGCTGCGGGGGCTGGACCGTCGGCGACGTGGCCGGGCACATGGTCGGCCAGATCACCGATGTCGTGGAGGGCCGCCTCCAGGGCCTGGGCACGCCCGAGGTCACCGAGCGCGAAGCGAAGGAGCGGGCGGGCAGGTCGGGGGCGGAACTGGCGGCCGAGCTCTCCGAGGGCCGCGCCCGGAGCGCCGAGATGCTCCAGCTCTTCGACGACGCGGCCTGGAACGGGCCGGTCAACTCCGACTACCCCGGCACGCTGGCCGACGGGATCCTCGCCCTCTGGTACGACGGCTACCTCCACGCCGACGACATCCGATCCGCGCTCGGCATGTCGTCGGCCCGCGGCGAGGGGCTGCGCGCCTCCGTGCACCATGTTGCCGACTCCTTGCAGGACGGCCCGTGGGGTCCGGCGACACTCGCGCTCGACGGCATCGAGGTCATCGATGTCCGCGGCGGCGGCGAGAAGGTCACCGGCGACCCACTCCAGTTCGTCCTCGTGGCGACGGGACGCGCCGACCCGTCCGCCCTCGGGCTCGACGAAAGCGTCAACATCTACGGGTGACGAGCCGGAAGGCGGAGCAGAGCGACACCACGCGGAGCGCGCTCCTCGCCGCGGCGCGCCAGCTGTTCACCGAACGCGGGTACGCGGCGACGTCGACAACAGAGATCGTAGAGCGCGCCGGCGTCACCCGCGGCGCGCTCTACCACCACTTCGCGGCCAAGCACGACGTGTTCCTCGCCGTCTTCGAGCAGCTCGAGGTGGAGCTCACGGACCAGATCGCGCGCGAGGCGCTCGCCGGCGCCGACGCGCTCGAGCAGCTGCGGCTCGGCTGCCGCGCGTTCCTCGACATCTGCCTGGACCCGGCGGTGCAAAGGATCGTCATCGTCGAGGGGCCGGCGGTGCTCGGCTGGGAGACGTGGCACGAGATCGAGGAGCGCTACGGGCACGGCCTCGTCGTCGCCGGCGTGACCGCGGCCGTCGACGCCGGCCTCGTCGAGGCGCAGCCGATCGACCCGCTGGCGGACGTCCTGTTCGGCGCGCTCGCGCAGGCCGGGATGGTGGTGGCCCGCGCCGACGATCCGCCCGCCGCCCGCACCGCGATGGAAGCGGCGATGGACCGCCTGCTCGACGGCCTCCGCGCCTCGCCCTGACGCGCCGCTAAGACTTGGCGTAGCGCTGGATGTCGGACGAGAAGTCGTACGCGATGCACGGCTCGTTGCCGACGATCCATGCGTCGTGACCGGGCGGCGCGACGAACACGTCGCCGGGCCCAATGTCGAACTCGGCGCCGTCATCCATCACGAGGTGCATCCGTCCCGACTCGATGTACCCGTTGTGGTGCACCTCGCAGCTCTCCGTACCTGCGATGGGCTTGATGCACTCGGACCATTTCCAGCCCGGCTCGAATGTTGCCCTCCCGAACACCACGTCGCCGATCGTCACAAGGTCGACGTGTCCTTTGTCGAACTCCCTCGTTTCGTCGGGTGATTCGATGCTCTTCTTCGAAGCAGTCGCCATCCCAGCCCCTCTCGTTCAAGACCGCACGCGAACAGTCACGCGCATCTCCACCACCTCGTCAAGATCGACGAAGTCGCTGTCCTCCTCATAGCGACGGCCCTGGAGGTTGAGGAGTCGCAAGGGCTCCGGTCCGAGGGGGAAGGGCCCGTAGTGCCAGGTCCCGCGATGCAGGACGATGCATACGAGCGGTTCGAGCACGAACGCGTGCACACTCTTGACGTGCGCCGCGTTGCCGAAGTCGAGGAACGCCGGCGCTACCGCGATCAACGACCGGCCGTTGAGAGGCATGAGCGCCTGGGTGTGCGTGTCGTGGTGGTACATCCGCTCGAGCACAAAGTCGCCGTCCGTGCGCTCGACCTCCTCCGGCGTGTGGGTGATGTAGTTCAGGTGGGCGTCCTCCCAGCTGAACTCGAGCGAGTGGATGCCGTCGGTGGGGTCGGTGTCGGCGACGGGCATCCAACCGAACTCGCGCCAGGCGTCGGGAGCGAACGGCTCCGCGTCGATGGTGATGTTCTCGGCCATGCCGCGTTCCCTGCCGGTGATTACGCTCTGACGCGCGCGTCAGCATACGGCGAGGGAGGGGACCGATGGACGTGCGGTCGATCGAAGACGTGCCGCCCGTGGTCGAGCACAACGGCACGGTGCCCGTGTGGTGGCTCGTGAACCCGCGCGAGATGAAGGAGATCACCGACGGCGGCTTCCTCGAGCTCGTGAGCGAGTTCGAGGTCGCGGGCGGTGGCCTCGTCGACCCGCACTCGCACCCGACACACGAGTTCTATTACGTCACGTCGGGGCGGGGGATCATGATGATCGACGGGGAGGAACGCGAGATCAAACAGGGCGACCTCGTCCACATCCCTCCCGACAAGCTGCACAGCCTCCGGCCGGTGAGCGACCACGCGCCCATCCACTGCTTCTGCTTCGCCGTCGGCGTGAAGGACGCGCCCGCCGTCGACTACACCGAACACTGACGCCCGCTTGGCACGCGTCATCGTCACTCGCCGCCTGCCTGCCGGCGGCCTCGACCCGCTCACCGATGCCGGTCACGAGCTCGTCGAACCGGACGACGACCGCACCTTCACGCACGACGAGCTCGTCGCGATGGCGCCCGAGGCCGACGCCATCGTCTGCCTGCTCACGGACCGGATCGACGGGGCCGTTCTCACCTCGGGCGCGCCGCCGCGGCTGCAGGTGGTCGCGACCGTGGCCGTGGGTTACGACAACATCGACCTCGACGCCGCCGCCGCGCACGACATCGCCGTGTGCAACACACCGGGCGTGCTCGACGAGACCACCGCCGACCTCGCGTTCATGCTGATCCTGGCGGCATCCCGACGGGCATGGGACGCGGAGTCCGACCTGCGCGCCGGGAAGTGGCCGGGCTGGGACGTCGACCAGTACCTCGGGCGCGATGTCCATGGCGCGTCGCTCGGCGTGATCGGCTTCGGCCGCATCGGGCAGGCCGTCGCCCGGCGCGCCGCCGGCTTCGGCATGGAGGTGTTGCACCACACCCGGAACGACACCGAGCTCGTCGGCTGGCGCGGCGATCTCGACGGACTGCTCGCCGACAGCGCCATCGTGACGCTCCATGTGCCGCTCACCACCGAGACCCGGCACCTGATCGACAGCCGCCGCTTGGCGCTCATGAAGAGCAACGCCGTGCTCGTGAACACGTCCCGCGGCCCCGTCGTCGACGAGGAGGCGCTGGCGATCGCGCTCGAGGATGGCACGATCTTCGCCGCCGGCCTCGACGTGTACGAACGCGAGCCCGAGGTGCACCCGCGCCTCCTGCGCGCGCCGAACACGGCACTGTATCCGCACATCGGCAGCGCGACAGTCGCCACGCGCACCCGAATGGCGCGCGTTGCGGCCGAGAACGCCCGGGCCGTCCTCGCCGGCGAGCCCCCGAACAACCCCGTCACCGGAGGTTGAGATGCGACGTGTCGTGACCGGCCAGACCGACAGTGGCAAGTCCGTGTTCGTCAGTGACGAGGAGGTCGAGCCGGTCACGTTGTCCCTCATGCCCGGGCTCGAGTTCGCGCGGGTATGGGCCGGTGATGAGACGCCCTCCCTTCCCGCCGACGGAACGCCGCCGGCCGCCTCGGCCTTCTTCCCGCCCGAGCGCGGCTACCGCTTCGTCTTCGTCACGATCCCGCCCGAGGCGTCGGCGACGCTGCCGGAGGACCTCGACGTGGCGCGCGCCTTGGCCGAGGTGAACGAGAAGCTGCCGGGAATGCTCGAGCACAACGAGCCCGACAACCCCGGGATGCACACGACCGACACGGTCGACCTCGACCTCGTGCTCTCGGGGGAGATGGACCTCGAGCTCGACGACGGTGCCGAAGTCCACCTGCGGCCGGGCGATTGCGTCATCCAGAACGGCACCCGCCACGCCTGGCACAACCGGACGTCCGAGCCGTGCAGGATGCTCTCGATTCTCGTCGGCGCCCGCCGCTCGTAGCGGCGGCTACCCGTCGTCGCGGGCGTCCTCGACCGCCGAGGGATCGAGGCCGAGGAGCTCGACCGTGGTCTTTCCGTCGCGAAGCGCCTCGAGCAGGGCTTGTTCCCGCTTGGCCCGGGCCTGGCCGTCGGCGAGCACATCGTCGAGGTGCTCCGCGGGCACCACCGTGACACCGTCCGGGTCGCCGACCAGCCAGTCGCCCGTCTGCACCACGACGTCGCCGACCTCGACCGAACCGCCGGTGCCGCCGGGAAGCTCCTTCGTGGCGCCACGCAACGCCACCCCGGAACTGAAGGCGGGAAAGCGGTGGCCCGTGAGCGACGCGATGTCGCGCACGCAACCGTCGATCACGAGCCCCGCGATACCGCGCTCCTCGGCTGCCGTGGTGAGGACCTCACCCCAGTAGCCGCGCTCGCGCTCGATCCCGACCTCGACCGCCAGCGCGCTTCCGGCCGGGGCGCGGGCCACGGCGGCGTGGACGGCGAGGTTGTCGCCGGGTGTGCACCGCACGGCGAAAGCACGAGCGGCCAGACGCGCTGCCGGCCAGACGGGGCGAATCCGGGGCGCCATCGGGCGACCTCCGGACTCGCCGAGCGTCGCGGCCCCGAGAGCGATCAGCTGATCGGTGAGATCGGGCATCGGCGCATCTCCGGGACCCTTGGCGGAGGGAGAGGGATTTGAACCCTCGAGGGCGTGAGCCCCACTCGCTTAGCAGGCGAGCACCTTCGGCCGCTCGGTCATCCCTCCGGGGTTGCCACTGTACCGGCGGGGTCCGCTTCTCCCCCGGGGATCAGGCGGCGCCGCTTCCGGTCACGTGGGCGTCGAGTCGTTGCAGCGTCTCGGTCATCGCCTGCTCGGCCTTCTTGGGCCAGCCGGTGGCGACGATGTAGAGACGGGTGCCGAGGATGGCGGTCGACCAGTCGTACGTCTCGCGCACCCGGGTGCCGTCGCCGGCGGGCTCGAGCTCGTAGCGCCACCGGTGGCCGCCGAAGTGCCGCCACGCGATCAGGCGGTTCTCGTCGAACTCGACCACGGTGTTGGTGATCGCGTACGGGATCCCCATGCGCATCGACATGCCGAACTTGGTCCCCAACTCCAGCCGGGTCGGCTCCTTCCCGCGGGTGTGCTGCACCGTCCCCGACCCGTCGATCACCGGATGCTGGGACGGGTCGGCCAGCACGTCGAAGATCTTCCCCGGCGGGGCGGCGATCACTCGCTCCACGGAGACCGACTTCGCATTCTCCACCATGGCCGCGGAGGGTACCGTCACCGGCGTGGATCCGGTCGAGGCGCTCGACGAGACGGCGACGCTGCTCGAACGCGGGCGCGCCGCCACATACAAGGTGCAGGCATTCCGGCGCGCCGCCGACACGGTGCGCGAGCTGCCGCCCGAGAAGCTCCTGAGCCTCGCGACCCAGGGGCGGCTGCAGGACCTGCCGGGAGTCGGCAGTAGCACCGCCGGCGTCATCGAGCAGGCCCTGGCGGGCGACGTGCCCGAGTACCTCGCCCGTCTCCGGGCCGAGGATGCACCCGACGCCGGCCCCGGCGCGCCGATCCGGGCGGCGCTGCGCGGCGATCTGCACCTGCACTCCGACTGGTCCGACGGCGGCTCGGCGATCGAGCAGATGGCCCGGCATGCCGCCGAGCTCGGGCACGAGTACATGGCGCTCACCGATCATTCGCCGAGCCTGAAGGTGGCGAACGGGCTCACCGCCGACCGACTGCGACAGCAACTCGAGATCGTCGCCAACATCAACGAGGAGCTGGCGCCGTTCCGGATCCTCACCGGGATCGAGGTCGACATCCTCGAAGACGGGACACTCGACCAGGACGAGGATCTCCTCGCCGAGCTCGACGTCGTCGTGGCGAGCGTTCTCTCGAAGCTGCGTATGCCGGCGCAGCCGATGACCGATCGCATGGTCGCCGCGCTCGCGAGCCCGCTCACCGACATCCTCGGGCACTGCACCGGCCGGATGGTCCTCGGGCGGGGCCGCCCCGAATCGCAGTTCGATTCGCAGCTGGTGTTCGGCGCGGCCGCGCACTTCGACAAGGCGGTCGAGATCAACTGCCGGCCCGAGCGCCTCGACCCGCCGATGCGGTTGTTGAAGGAAGTCGTCGGCGCCGGGTGCAAGGTTTCGATCGACAGCGACGCCCACGCCCCCGGTCAGCTGGAATGGCAGCCCTACGGCTGTGCGCGCGCCGCCGAGGCGACCGTGCCGCTCGAGCGCATCGTGAACACGTGGGAGCGCGACGACCTGCTCGCGTGGACCGCGTCGCACGAGGCGGCCTGATCGCGGTGGCCGGCGCGGCGGCCACACCGTTGCCCGACGGCTCGGCGCACCTGCCGCCGATCACCGCGAAAGGCATCCTGCTCGGCAACGGTCCCCGCTTCGCGCGCGACGCGTTCGGACCCGTGCTCGCCTTCTACGTGCTGTGGAAGCTCTGGGGCCTCGTCCCGGGGATCGTCGCCGCGACGGCGGTCGCGCTCGTCGCGTACCGCTACGAGCGCCAGCAGGACCGGCCTGCGCTCGTGGTCCGCATCGCGCTCGCGTTCGTCCTGATCCAGGCCGTCGTCGGGCTGTGGACGGGCAGCGCCGAGATCTACCTCGCGATCCCCGTCTTCGTGAACGCCGGGTACGGCCTTGCGTTCATCGGCTCGACCGTGATCGGCAGACCGCTCGCCGGTGTGTTCGCGGAGGAGATGCTGCCGCTCCCGGACGAGGTGAAGGCGTCCCGCACGCACCGGCAGACGTTCGGCCGGATCTCGCTGGTGTGGGGCTCCTACATGGTGGCGCGCTCGGCGCTGCGATTGCTGGTCTTGGTGGCGCTGGGCGTCGACGTCTTCGTCGCCGTCGGCTTCGTCACCGGCTTCCCGGTCACGATGGCCCTGATGTCGTGGTCGATCTGGTACGGCGTGCGGAGCTTCCGTCGCAGTGACGAATGGGGCCCCGCGATCGCAGCGCTCGAGGCGGCCGCGCTGGAGGCCGAGTTCGACGCCGACGAGGAGCGGCGCGACGAGGACGCGCCGGCGTAGGCCGACTCCGTCCGATCGGAGGGGTCTGGCTCGTGTTCGACGGCTTCGAAGCGTTCGACATCGCCACGTCGGGCACGACCATTCACGGGCGCCGAGGCGGCGCAGGCCCGCCGGTCCTCCTTTTGCACGGAATCCCCGAGACGCACGTCATGTGGCATCGGGTCGCGCCGCGACTGGCCGAGCACCTCACAGTGGTCGCCACCGACCTTCGTGGCTTCGGCGACAGCGGCACGCCGCCGAGCACGCCGGATCATGCGCCGTACAGCATGCGCGAGATCGCCGGCGACCAGGTCGAGGTCATGAACGCGTTGGGATTCGCGCAGTTCCACGCGGTCGGGCACGACCGTGGCGCCCGCTGCGCCTATCGGCTCGCGCTCGACCATCCGCGCGCCGTCACTCGGCTCGGTGTGCTCGACATCGGGCCCACCGGCGACGCGTTCCGCCGGGCTGATATGGACTTCACTTTGGGATTCTGGGTGTGGTCCTTCCTCGCTGCTCCGGAGCCGGTGCCCGAACGGCTCATCGCCGCCGAGCCCGCTGTCATCGTCGACCACATGCTCGACGACTGGTCGGGCGGACGTGACGTCTTTCCCGCTGGGATGCGCGCCGAGTACATCGAGAAGTTCGGTCGTGCCGACAACATCCACGCGATCTGCGAGCAGTACCGCGCGGCCGCCACGCTCGACTACCAGCGCGACGAAGCCGATCGCGGGAAGCGACGGATCACCTGCCCGACGCTTGCGCTGTGGAGTCACACGGCCGCCGTCGCCGCGTGGTACGAGCCGCTCGAGGTGTGGAAGGCCTGGGCCGACGACGTCGAGGGCGGCCCGATCGCGTGCGGGCACTTCCTTCCAGAAGAAGCCCCCGACGAGACGACTCGTCGCCTCCTCGAATTCCTCGGCTAGTTCCGCACTGCGCACAGGCGCTCGTTCATACGTGCGCCTCATCCAGCCAGACGATTGCGCCCTCCCACGGGTCGAGGGCCAACGACCCCTCGACGCGCTCGCCATCGCGCGCGCGCCGGGTGCTGATCCTCAGGATGCCGTTGGCCACCTCGACCCGCGCCGGATCATCGCCGAGGTTCAACGCCACGACGACCCGCTCGCCCCGGCGCCACGCCCACAGCCCGCCCCCGCCGGCATGGCGCGTGTACGAGCCGGCGCGCAGGTCGGGGACGGCGGCCCGCAGCGCGATGAGGTCGCGGCACAGCGAGAGCACCGAGTCGGGGTCACGCCGCTGATCCTCGACGTTGCACGCGGCAAGGTCGCCGAACGGGAGCCACGGCTCCACGCCCGGCGCCGTGAAGCCGCCGCCCGGTTGCGGCGACCACGGCATCGGTGTGCGCTCCGGATCGCGTCCGTACACCGGGTAGAGCCGCTTCCCGACCGGATCCTCGAGTCGCCCCTTCGGCACGTCGGTGTCGGGCATGCCGAGCTCGTCCCCGTAATAGAGGAACACGCTGCCGGGCAGCGTGAGCAGCATCATGAGCGCGCACCGCGTCTTCGCCGGGTCGCCTTCGGCCCAACGGCTCGGGAGCCGGTACATGTCGTGGTTGCCGCCCGTCCACACCGGCCACGAGTCGGCGGGGATGGCCGCGAGCGTGGCTTCGACGATCTTGCGGAGCGCGTCGGCCTCGAAGCGGGAGTGCAGCAGCAAGAAGTTGAACGCGAGGTTCAGCTCGTCGCTGGTGCCGTAGAACGAGAGCATGGCATCGGTGTCGAACACGTGCGTCTCGCCGACGAGGATGCGGGGCGGGTCGTACGAGTCTGCGATCGCCCGCCAGCGCCGGATCACGTCGTGCACCTCGGGCCGGTTGCCGTTGTAGACCTGGCGCTGACCTGTCAGCTGGACCATCCAGTGGTCGTCGTCGGTCGCGGGCGGGTTGTCGCGCAGCAGCGCGTCCTTGACGACCATGTGCACGACGTCGATGCGGAAGCCGGCGGCTCCGCGGTCGAACCAGAAGCGCAGGATGCGGTCGAACTCGTCACGCACGCCCTCGTTCCACCAGTTGAGGTCGGGCTGCTCGGCGAGGAAGTTGTGCAGGTAGTACTGCCCCGTCGTCTCGTCGAACGTCCACGTCGGGCCGCCGAAGCTGCTCTGCCAGTTGTTGGGCGGCGAGCCGTCCGGCTTCGGATCGGCCCACACGTACCAGTCACGCTTGGGATTCGTGCGCGACGAGCGTGACTCGACGAACCACGGATGCTCGATGCTCGTGTGGTTGGGGACGAGATCGAGGAGCACCCCGATGTCGCGCTCGCCCGCCGCCGCGATCAGCTCGTCGACGTCACCGAGCGTGCCCAGCACCGGCTGCACGCCGGTGTAGTCGGCGACGTCGTAGCCCCAGTCGACGTCGGGCGAGACCGTGACCGGGTTGAGCCAGATACCGTCGACGCCGAGCCAGGCGAGGTAGTCGAGTCGATCGATGATCCCGCGCAGGTCGCCGACCCCGTCGCCATCAGCGTCGGCGTACGAGCGTGGATAGATCTGGTAGAGGACGCCTTCCCTCCACCACCGATCTGGATCGCCCACCACAAGGCCGGAGCGTACGCGCCGGACGGAATGGACCGGCCGGCGACGCGGTTTCTCCGGACATGACGCAGAACGGATCTTCAACGGACACGAAAACGCGCGGCGAGCGGATCGTCGACGAGGTGACGAGCTGGCCTGGGATCACGACCGACTCCGGCGAGTTCGGCGAGACCGAGTTCTTCCTCGAGGGGCGAGCGATCGGGCACGTGCACGGGAGTCATATGGCCGACATCCCGTTTCCCCGCCGCCTGCGTGATCAGCTCGTCACCGAGGGCCGTACCGGTCCCCACCACGTGATGCCGGACTCCGGCTGGACCACGAAGTACATCCACGAGGACGCGGACGCCGACGAGGTGGTCGCGCTCCTCCGGCTCAATTACGACCGCATCACCGAGCGCCGCAAGCGCTGACCACGAGCAAGCGCGGAGGGAGTGGGATTCGAACCCACGGAGGCTCGCGCCTCAATGGTTTTCAAGACCATCCCGTTCGGCCGCTCCGGCATCCCTCCGCGAGCCAGGCTAGGACCGGTGGCCCTCGACGTGGTCGAAGCCGCAGAAAGGGATGAGCACTTCCGGCACCGCGAACGAGCCGTCGGGTCGCTGGTATTGCTCCAGTAGGAAGACGAGGGTGCGTCCTACGGCACACGCGGTGCCGTTGAGCGTGTGCACGGGACTCGTGCCGTCGTGGGCGCGGAAGCGCGTGCCCAGGCGCCGCGCCGAGTAGTCGAGGTAGTTCGAGCAGGACGTGAGCTCGCGGTACCGCTCCTCGGACGGCAGCCACACCTCGATGTCGTACTTCTTCGCCGCGGCCGCGCCCAGCTCCCCGGTCGCGCAGTGCACCACCCGGTACGGCAGGCCGAGCCCGCCCACGATCGACTCCTGCAACGCGAGGATCGCCTCGAGCTCGTCCCACGAGCGGTCCGGGTGGGCGAAGCTGAACAACTCCGCCTTGTCGAACTGGTGCACCCGGAAGATGCCCCGCGTGTCCTTCCCGTAGGTGCCCGCCTCGCGGCGGAAGCAGGTGGAGAAGCCGGCGTACCGCAATGGCAATGCGTCGGCGTCGACGATCTCGCCGCGATGCAACGCGGACAGTGCGACCTCACTCGTCCCGACGAGGAACAGCTCTCCGCCGTCGACCTCGTAGACCTGCGCCCGGTCGGTGGGAAAGAAGCCGGCTTCCTCCATCGCGTGCTCGCGCACGAGCACGGGCGGGATGACGGGCGTGAAACCCTCGGCCACGATGCGACCCATGACCCACTGCACGAGTGCGAGCTCCAGCAAAGCTCCCTCGCGCATCACGTACGCGAATCGTGATCCACTCATCTCGACGGCCTGCTCGGTCTCGACGAAGCCGACGCGGACGCCGAACTCGGCGTGGTCGAGCGGCGGTGCGTCGCCGGGTTCCCCGACCACGCGCAGGATCTCGTTGTCGTCTTCGCTGCCGTCGGGCACCGACGCGTCCGCAGGGTTCGGCACCTGGAGCGCGAGCTCCCGCAGGCGGGCGTCGGCGTCGGCGAGCAGCGGCTCCTTGGCCGCCAGCTCGTCCTTGAGCGCGCCGGCGGCGGCGATCTTGGCTTCGCGCTCCTCCGCCGGCGCCCGACCGATCTCCTTGGACGCCGCGTTCTGGCGCGCACGCAGCTCCTCGACCTCGGTAAGCAGCGCCCGCCTGGCGTCGTCGGCCTCGAGTACTGCCTGGAGCTGATCCTCGGCGACTCCCTTGCGCTCGATACCGGCCCGGTACGCCGGGTCGTCGCGCAACCGTTTGAGGTCGATCACGGGGTCGGGCCGGGCGGCGCCACGCGGCGGCGCAGGTCGTCGACCCACTGCGTCGCCTGGCGCCAGGCTTGGTTCGCCTCCGCTCGGCGCTGCCGCGCGTCCTCCTCACCGGCGACCGCGTACGAGCCGAGGAACTTGACCTCGGCCTGCTTGGCGGCGAGGTTCCGCAGGCAGTCGGCGACGAGCTCGTCGGCGATGTGGCCGTTGAAGTCGATGAAGAAGCAGTAGTCGCCGAGGCTGCGCTTCGTCGGACGCGACTCGAGCTTGGTCAGGTTGATGGCGCGGGCTGCGAATTCCTGGAGGATCGCGAGCAGCGACCCGGGTCGGTCCTCGCGCTGGAAGCAGACGACACTCGTCTTGTCGTGCCCGGTCGGTGCGGGGATGCCGTGCCCTACCAGCACGAAGCGCGTCTCGTTCTCGGGATGGTCCTCGATCTCCGTTGCGATCAGGTCGAGACCGTGGAGGCGGGCGGCGAACGCGGTACCGATCGCGGCCCGGCTGCGATCCTCACCGCGCGCGACCTGTTCGGCGGCCTCCGCTGTGGAGTTCGTCACGAGCGTGTCGGCGGCCGGGAGCTTTGTGCTCAACCAGACGCGGGACTGGCCCAGGGGGTTGGGGTGGGACAACACGGTCCGGATCTGGTCGAGCTTCGTACCCGGCAGCGCGCACAGGTTCAGTGAGATCGGGAGATCGATCTCGCGCTGGATGAGCAGGTCGGTGTCGAACGCCAGCGTGTCGAGCGTGACGGTGACCGTCCCCTCGATGGAGTTCTCGATGGGGACGAGCCCGACGTCCGCCTCACCGCGTTCGACGGCGCTGATGACGTCCGGCACCGATCGCAGGGGCTGCAGCTCCTCGTCGGCGAGGTCGGGCTGGGTGAGGACGGCCTCTTCGGCGAACGTGCCGTGCGGGCCGAGGAATCCGACACGGGTCACGCCGAAAGCGTAGTTGCGCGCGTCTCGATTACTTCGGTGATTCGCTCTCCGGTTCGAGCCGGAACAGGAGCGCGTACACCCGGCCGAGGAGATCGTCGGGCACACCGTCCGGGTCGGCGAGCCGCTGGAGCTCCATGCCCTGCGACAGCGCTTCAACAGCGATTGCCATCTGAGCGGCCGGAAGGGGCAACCGGAGCCCCCATTTCTTCGACTGGTCGTCGATCATCTCAGCGACCCTGCCGAGCTGCTCCCTGTACCTGCGTACGAGAGATGGTGTGTGCTCGGGGTGACGCGCGACGTAGATGCGGCGCTCCAGCGCGAGCAGGAACAGCTCTCGCTCCTGCTGCACGGCGTCGATGAACAAGCGCGCACCCGCCATTGCGCGCTCCTGCTGCGTGCCCTCGATGTTTTCTATCGCCTCGACTCCGTGCTCCAGCGGCTTGTCGAAGCGTTCGTCGATGACAGCTTCGAACAGGTCTTCCTTGCTGTCGAAGTTCGAGTAGACGGCGCCCTTCGTCAGTCCGGCCTCCTCGGCTACCTCGTCGAGGGAGGCGGCCACGAAGCCGCGCCGGGCGAACACGGTGGCGGCGGCGTCGATGAGCTGGGCGCGAGTCCGCGCCTTCTTCTCTTCGCGAGTGAGCCGTTCCGGAGCTTGCGTCACGGCGTCAGGCTGCCACGCCTCGCTCGCGCTCGCCGGTCTTCTCCGCCGCATGGGCGGCGCGCAGCCGGGCCAGCACACGCTCGTAGCCGAGCTGCTTCATCAGCCAGGCCTGGGCCTCCCGTCTGCCGATCGACGTGACCGGGCGGCGGGGAGTTGCCGTCACGTTGGTCATCGGGGCCTCCAGTGATACCGAGTGGTATGTGATACTGGTCAGTATCGGATACTCGTCAGTATCTGTCAACCCCCTTCAGGCCCTGGTCATTCCCTCAGGCCGCGGTCTGGGTGGCGTTGGCGATCGGCACGGCGAAGGCCCGGCACCACACCAGCACCGTCCAGCCCGGCCCGGGCTCGGTCCCGCGCGGGAGCTCGTAGTCGGAGGTCGTGCCGACGTTCCCTCGCAGGCCACCGAGGTCGGTCCCGCCGGGGTTCTCCCGGTTCTCCCCCTCCTGGACATAGACGACCGGGTCGGGTGCACCCTCGATGTCGAAGTTCGAGAACCGCAGGACATACGACCCGTCGGGCTGACGGATGATCGACGCTTCGCCGCTGGCGGAGTGGTCGATGCCCCGGAGCTGGCCGGAGCTCACTCGCACAGGCCCGGCCGGCGCGGGCGCAGGTGGCGCTCCCGGCGCGGCGGGAGCCGCTGCCTGCGAAGCGTCCTGGACGGTTCCCTTCACGACTCTCGTGTTGTCGACCTCGACGACGTAGTAGGGCCGGACGACGATGACCGCGATCGCCACCGCGATCACCGAGAGAACACCCGCGCGCAACCAGATCCAGGGCACGAATC
>JBKPDG010000042.1:0-28425 GCA_046727755.1 Actinomycetota bacterium | reverse complement strand
CACTGCTCGTTCCCTTGCTCGCATGTACGCGTGCCTCGCCGGCGGGGGCGAGCTCGACGGCGTGCAGCTCGTGTCGGACAAGACCGTCGAACGCGCCATCGAGCCCCAGAACGACCGGCCCGACCTCATTCTCGGGTTCCCGATGCAATGGCGCCTCGGCTACCACGGCGTGCTGACATCAGCGGCAGTGCTCCCGCGCGGGTTCGGTCACAACGGGTACGGCGGGTCCGGTGCATGGGGCGATCCCGACCGCGGGCTCGCAGTCGCGTACACGCTGAACGCGCTCGGGAACGCAATCGCGGGCGATACGCGCTTCATGGACATCGGAGGTGCCGCCGTCCGCGCGGTCGCCTGACGAGCTGCCGAGTCGACTGGTGACGGCAGTCACGTCGCCGTCGCAGGCGATGGACGGCATGATGGCCGGATGGCAGCCGCGCTGACCCTCGAGGCACGGCCCGGTGCCGTCATCCGGGTCACGGCGCGCTCCGGCAGCGTCACCGTGACGGGAGAGGACCGCGGCGACGTCGCCGTCACCGGCGCTCGGCACGCCAAGGTGCTCGACGACGGGTCGGTCGAGATCAAGGCGCGATCGGGCTCGGTCGCGGTCAGCTGTCCCGCCGGCAGCGACGTGATCATCGGCGCCGGCTCCGGCAACGTCGAGCTCAGGGGCCGGCTCGGAGACGCGCGGGTGACGATGGGGAGCGGGAGCGTCGTCGTCGACCACGTCGAACGACTCGACGCCCGCACCGGCTCCGGGTCGTTCGAGATCACCGAGTGTGCGGGCGAGTGCCGGCTCAAGACGGGCAGCGGCGGCATCGACGTCACCCGCGGCGGCGCATCCGACCTTGCCACCGGGTCGGGCTCGGTGAACGCGGAGCTCGTCGACAGCGCCAAGGTGAAGGCAGGGAGTGGGAACGTCGAAGTCGGGTTGGCCGGCGCCGGTGACCTCGACGTGAAGGCCCTGTCCGGATCGGTGACCGTGAGCGTCCCCCGGGGCGCCCAACCCGCGACGCGACTGAAGGCGATCAGCGGCAACGTCCGGTGCGACTGTCCCGCCGGCCACGAGGGCGAGATCAAGGTGAAGACGCTCAGCGGGAACATCCGGGTCGTCGAGCGGTGACCGAAACGCCCGCGGGCGCGGTGGTCTTCACCGACATCGTCGGTTTCACCGAATTCACCGCCGAGCACGGTGACGACGAGGCGCTCGCGTTGCTCGATCGGCAGGACAAGGTGGTGCGGGGCTCGCTCCCGGACGGCGCGCGCGTGGTCAAGGAGCTCGGGGACGGTCTGCTGCTCTGGTTTCCGGAGGCGGTGAGCGCGCTCGGCTCGTGCCTCGCGCTCTCGGAGCGCTTCGAGGAGGAGGCCGCTACGGACGTGCCGCTCTGGGTGCGTGTCGGCATGCACTGGGGATGCCCGACGCGTCGCGGCGACGATCTCGTCGGCCATGACGTGAACCTAGCGGCCCGCATCGTCGACGTCGCCGGGCCGGGCGAGGTGCTGGTGTCGGAGCCCGTGCGCGAGCTCGTGCACGGGCGCGTGGACGGGCTCCGATTGGACGAGCTCGGGCCGGTCGTCATGAAGGGCATCCCCGACGCGGTCCCGCTGTACCGGGCCGCTCTCGGCTGACGACCGCCGGTATTCTGCCGCTCGTGCGCCGGTCCCGAGGCCTTGCATGGGTGCTCGCGTGCACGGTGGCGGTCGCCGCGGCGTGCAGCGGCGGACCCAGCACGCTCGACAGCAAGGAAGTCGAGCGCGCGATCCGCAATCAGCTCCGGAAGGACTTCACCGGCGCGCCCATCGGGGCGACGAAATGCCGGTGGAGATCAAGAAGAAGACCGGGAAGCAGTTCACGTGCACGGCGAAGGTGAGCAATGAGCCGGTCCCGATCACGGTCACCCAAACCGAACAAGACCCTGGCTTCCGTGCCCTGCGCGAGGTCGCGGTGCTCGACGTCGCCAAGGTCTAGGACTTCGTGCAGACGCAGTACGACCAGCAGGTCGGCGTTCCGGTGACGGCGGCATGCGCGCCCGGTAAGAACGTGCTGGTCGCGAAGCCGCAGACGATGATCCCGTGCACCGTCACCGACTCCCAGGGCACGTCCGACACGGTGCAGGTCCTCGTCAGCGACACCAGCGGCAACGTCAAGATCTCGACGATCTAGCTCAGATCATGCGTATCTCAGCGACGCTGAGCGTCGTTCAGATACGCACGTCAGTGATTCACCAGCTTGGCGCCGCGGTCGCGTAGCTCGTATTTGAGCACCTTGCCCATCGCGTTGAGCGGCAGCTCGTCGACGAGCTCGACGTAGCGCGGGGCCTTGTAGTTGGCCATCTCGGCGCGTCCCCACTCGATGAGCTCGTCGGCGCTCGCCGCGGCTTCCGGTCGGAGCACGACGAAGGCCATGCCGACTTCTCCCATGCGCTCGTCCGGCACGCCGACCACCGCAACCTGCGCCACCTTCTCGTTGCGGAGGAAGAGGTTCTCGATCTCGGCGGGGTAGGCGTTGAAACCGCCCACGATGAACATGTCCTTGGTGCGATCCGTGATCCGCAGGTACCCGCGGCCGTCCATCACGCCCACATCGCCGGTGTGCAACCACCCGTCGGCGTCGATGGTCGCCGCCGTCTCGTCGGGCTCGTCGAGGTAGCCCCGCATGACGTTGTACCCGCGGATCACGACTTCGCCGGGCTCGCCGCGCGCCACCTCGCCGCCATCCTCGTCGACGACCCTCACCTCCACGCCCGGGATAGCGCGACCGGATGTGTTGGCGATCGTCTCGGGATCGTCGTCGTAACGGCACATCGTGGCGATGCCGCACGACTCCGTGAGCCCGTAGCCGGTGATGATGGTCTCGAACGTGAGCTCTTCGCGCATGCGCACGATGAGCTCGACGGGGGTGGGCGCGGCGCCGGTCACCGACAGGCGCAAGCTCGAGAGATCGTGATCCCCCCGGCCGGGATGGTTGAGGATCGTCTGGTACAGCGTGGGTGGGCCGGGCAGGACCGTGATGCGGTCGCGCGGGATGCGTTCGAAGACCTGCGCCGCATCGAACACGGCCTGCGGAAGCGCGGTCGCGCCCATCATCAGCGCCGCCAGCCATCCCGCCTTGTAGCCGAACGCGTGAAAGAACGGGTTGACGATCAGGTAACGGTCGTGCTCCTGCAACCCGACGACGTCGCTCCAGTCGCGGTACGCACGCAGCGTCTGGGCGTGCGTGAGCATTGCACCCTTCGGATTCCCCGTCGTGCCCGATGTGAACAGGATGTCGGACAGGTCCGTCGGCTCGACCGCCTGCGCCCGGGCGTCAGCGAGCGCCGAGTCGACGACCGACCCTGCCCCCAGGAACTCGGTCCACGACTTCGTCCCCTCGCGCGCGTCGCCGCGCAGGACGACGATCGCCTCGAGGTCGGGCAGTTCGGTGTCGACGTCGACCGCCTCGCGGAGGAGGGTGACGTAGTCCGTGTCGAGGAACCCCGTGATCGTGACGAGCGCCTTGGCCCGCGACTTCCCGAGGATGTACGCCGCCTCCCGACCCTTGAACCGCGTGTTGAGCGGCACGAGCACCGCGCCCGCCGACTGCAAGCCGAGCGCGGTGACGACCCACTCCCACACGTTCGGCGCCCAGATTGCCACCCGGTCGCCTCGCTCGATCCCCATCGCTAGGAACGCGCGGGCGGCGTCGTGCGCGGCGGTGGCCAGGCCGGCGAACGACAGGGTCCTCCCATCGCTCACGTCTACGATCGCCTCTCGTGCCGAGAAGCGCTCTGCGGAGCTGTGCAGCAGTCGGGGTGTCGTTCCCCATTCGAGGTCGCCGCGGACGCTGGTCTCGCTCACCGACGCTCCCCTCCGCCCGATCTGACGGCCCGTCAGAGTACCGCCGCGCCGTCTTGTGAGCGACCAGCTGGTGCTGCGATCGGCGCCGAAGGACGGTGTCGCGACTCTGACACTCAACCGTGCCGAGAAGAAGAACGCGCTGTCGATTGCGCTCCGCGACGAGCTCTCGGACGCCCTCGACGCGCTCGCGAGCGACGAGACGGTGAAGAGTGTGGTCGTCACTGGCGCCGGTGACGTGTTCAGTGCCGGCTTCGATCTCCGCGAGTTTCAACAGCCGGAGCTCACCGACCGCCTGTGGGCGTCGAGCGATCGGTTTCACGCGACCGTGCTTGGGTTCCCGTTGCCGCTCGTCGCCGCGGTCAACGGGCCCGCGATCGCGGGTGGCTTCGATCTCGCGGTCATGTCGGACGTTCGTGTCGCCGCCGACACGGCGCGCTTCTCGCATCCCGAGATCGAGTTCGGCGACGTGGTCTACGGCCCGCTACACGACATCGTGGGCGGGGGCCTGGCGCGCGAGCTGTGCTTCACGGGCCGCGTCGTCGAGGCGGCGGAGGCGAAGGCGCGCGGCCTGGTGTCGAGCGTGGTGCCGGTGGACGAGCTGACGGCCGAAGTGACGCGTTTCACTGACATGATCCGCCAGGCGCCCCGCGACGTTCTCCTCCGCACGAAAGCCAAGGCCATCCGGCGGGCCGGCGTCGCGGACCACAACACGCTCGACCTCTAAATCCCCGCGCCGCTTCCCCGGCGCGGGTGAGGATGAGGCGATGGGCGACCTGGCGGTGGACACGGCGATCGAGGGGGCCGACGGGCGGTATCACGCCGAGCTGTCGCGGGACTGGGAGATCTGGGGTCCGAACGGCGGCTACCTCGCCGTCATTGCCCTTCGTGCCGCCGGTGCGCACACGCCGCTGCGGCGTCCGGCGACCTTCTCGTGCCACTACCTGGGCGTCGCCGACTTCGACGGCGTCGACCTCGACGTCCGCACGCTCCGCGGCTCGCGGCGTACGGCGTCGATCGCGGTGTCGATGAGCCAAGCCGGCAAGCCGATCCTCGAGGCGCAGGCGTGGGTCGTGGGCGATGTCGAGGGCCTCGAACACGACGCGGCGCCCATGCCGGCGGTCGCGCCTCCGGACGACCTTCCCAACGTGGACGAGCTCATGGCGGATCAAGAGCGGGGGCCGTATCGCGCGTTCTGGAGCAACTTCGAGGAACGGCCCTTGTCGTGGTTGCCGCGGGCCGAGTGGGAGGCACGCGAGCCCGGCGACCCCAGCGTGCGCTCGTGGTACCGCTACGTCCCCCGTGACACGTTCGACGACCCGTTCGTCGACGCCGGCCGCGCCCTGTTGCTCATCGACACACTGGGATGGCCCGCAGCCGTGCGCGCCTACACGAGCGACCTGCCTTTCTACGCGCCGAGCCTCGACGTCACCGCGCGCTTCCACGGTCGTGCGCCGGACTCGCCGTGGCTCCTCGCCGAGTGCAGCTCACCGGTTGCAACCGACGGGCTGGTGGCGAGCGCGGCCTCGGTGTGGTCCGCCGACGGTCGACTTCTCGCCAGCGGCGGCCAGCAGATGCTGTGCCGGCCCATGAGCCTGCAGCAGGGGTGAGCAGCACCGCTGCTCGCTAGCCGACGTCCTCGTCGCAGTTCTGGCAGTTGGCGGTGAAGTTCAGGGTGACGAAGTAGACGCCGTCGTTGCCGCGGTCAACGCGGGATACGTGGCGAGCGTGATGGCCGTCACCACCAAAACTCGGAGCCTGCCCGTCATGCCTGCCTCCGGTGCCACGGTCACCGTACGCGGGGGCGGCGGAACGTGCTAGGGCTGCAGCACGACCTCGTCGGCGTAGCACCAGGACCAGTCCTCGCCCGGCTCGAGTGAGGCCACGATCGGGTGGTGGATCTCGCGGAAGTGCGCGCTCGCATGCTTGTTCTTCGACGAGTCACAGCAGCCGACGTGTCCGCAGGTCCGACACAGACGGAGGTGCACCCAGGTGTCGCCCATCGCCAGGCACTCCTCGCATCCGTCGGTGTGGGGCTCGACGTCGCGGATCTGGTCGAGGTGGGAGCAGATAGGCACGGATCCTGCAACGCGGGGGAGCGCCGATTCGTTCCCGTCAGGGGATGTAGTGCTGGTGGATCACCCACCACGCACACACCGCCTGACCGGCGGCGGCGGCGCCGAATGTGGCGGCCCGTACCCAGCGACGAGCGCGGTGGAGCAGCTCGCCGGCGGCGACGAAGGGCGGGAAGCACTCGTTTGCGTACCGGCCGAGGCCGACCATGCCGAGTCCGAGCGACGGGAGGAGGTACAGCACGGTGAACACGGTCCACGCGAACGGCAAGCGCCGGCGGACGAGCAGCAGCGCGCCCAAGGCCGCGAGCGCGAGGAACAGGTGCGGGAACACGTAGTCGTAGCGCCACGGCGCGAGCGCGAAGGCTTTCACCGTGACTTCGGGCCATCCCTCCTTGGAAGAGAGGAAGACGAGCGCGTCGCCGGTCCAGCGATAGCAGAAGGCGCACCAGATCGCGACCGCCACCACCGAGGGCGCACATACGAACAGCACGCGCCGCCACGACCGCAGCACGAACACGAGCGCGATCGCGAGGACGATGCCGTTCGGTCTGACGAGGGCCGCCCCTGTGACGACCACCGCGGCGGCGAGGTCGTGCCGTTCGTCCACCAGGATGAACGCCCAGACCGACGCGGCCAACCAGATCGACGACGGGTACACCATCGAGAACACAAAGGCGCCGGGGAACAGCGCCAGCGACCACACAGCCAGGCGCGCCGGCCCCGCGCTCGTGTAACGGCGGGCGATGCGCCAGACACCGGCCAGCGCGAGCAGGAAGATCAGGTGGTTCAGGACGAGGACGGTGCCGCGGTCGGGAAGACCGACCTCGCGGATCGCCCGGATCACAGCCGGGAAGCCCGGGAAGAAGGGCCAGCGGGTTTGTAGCCCTTCGACCGGTTCGGGCCCGTAGCCGAACTGCGCGATCGCGAGGTACCACTGGCCGTCCCATTTGGCGAAGCCCGTCGCGCGAATCCCGCCGCTGCCGACAGAGGCGGCGGTAACTATGAGGAACACCGAGTAGACGCGCGAGACGAGCCAGGGCAGCAGGACCTCGCGCCAGGGGAGCAGCGGAAGGCGCGCAGGCGCGCGCGTCTCGGGTGCCGCAGGTTTGGCCACGCTCATGCCGGCGCCGAGGGTACGCGAACGAGTCGCGCTACCGTCTCGCCATGCGATTCCGGCCCCTTGCTCTGGGTTTCGTCGCGCTCGTGTTCGCTGCGTGCGGCGGGAGTGGCGACGGAAAGGAGACGTCGCCGACGAGCGCCCCCGCCACGACCGCCGGGTTGAAGAGCGGCGACAAGATCACCGCCGATGGAACCGAGCTCACCAAGCCGTCGAACCCGGACACGCGTCAGATCGACGCCGAACAAGCATGTCGCACGTTCCTGGAGACGCCGGGGGGAACGTGCGAGATCGTCATGATGGCGGGCGGCAACGCGCTGTGGACCGTCGAGGCGGTGGAAGCGACCGGTACCGGGGAGCGGACGTGGCACGTGCGGATCCGGGTGCGCTCGAAGACGATGCCCGACGGCGGCTGGGACATCGCGTTGGTGCTGCCCGACAACTCCATGTTCGCCAACGTCGCGGTCCGGGCCGCCGACGTGACCGGCGACGGCCGGCCCGAGCTCCTCGTGGGTTACCGGTCAGGCGGAACGGGTCAGTTCGAGGCGTACGACGTGGTGACCTACGAGCAGGGCAACCCGCTCGAAGTTGTGGCACATCGACAAGGGCTGCACAAAGGGTCGGTCGCGCTCGAAGGGACGACAATCGTGGACTACTCGGCCGACGAGCAGTCTCCGGAATGCTGCCCGACGAGTGCCCGGCGGACGGCGATCGCGTTCAGCAACGGCGAGTTCCGAGTCACTGTGGCGAACGACGTTCCGATCGACCAGCAGCCGGCGGACTTGTTCGCGTAGCGGAGCTCAGTCGCGCGGCGGGTCGAGGCGGGGGCGGATCTCGTCCATGCGGTCGTCGACCTTCTTGATCCCCTCGGTGCGCTCGGCCAGCTTGACGGCGACGTCCCGCACCTCGGGATCGACGATCCCCCTGAGCGTGGCGACCCCGTCACGCACGACGACGTCCAGCCCGGGTGCCCGCCTGGTGCGGCGGTCGCCGTGGAGCGCCACGCGCAGGCGGGCTTCGGCGGCGACGTCCTCGGTGTTGCCGCTCACGAGGCCCTGGGCCGAGCGGACACCGAAGGCGGCCCAGTCGATGACGTCGTCGCGGTTCCGCCACGCCCACAGCGCGATCGCGGAGCCGCTGAGCGGCAGGTAACGCCGGAGAATGCCCGAGACGCCCACATGCTCAGGCTACCCGGGCGCCTTCACCCGGCATGCCCGGCCACCGCCGCGACCAGGGCGTCGAGCGGCCCCGAGGCGGCTTGGGACCGGTCGCCGTTGACGATCACGGAGAACACGAACGCGCGCCCGCCGATGGTCTTCCCGTAGCCCGACAGCGCGATCCCGCCGATGATCGTCCCCGTCTTCGCGCTCACAGACCCCTCGGCCGGCGTCCCGCGAAAGCGCGACGACAACGTGCCGCTGCGCCCCGCCACCGGCAGCGCCGCCTGTAGCTGCGGCCACCACGGTTGAGCGCGCGCGCCCTGGAGCAGCGTGCGCCACTCCCGCGCCGAGCGGCCATTAGCCCGGCTGAGCCCGGAGCCGTCGTCGTCGACGCCGGCCAGTGGCACGCACAGCGGCGCCAGCGCATCGCGGGTCGCCGCCAGCCCGCCGGGGGTGGAGCCGGGCGCACCGGTCGCCCGCCCGACCTCCTTGAGGAGCTGCTCGGCGGCCATGTTGTCGCTGCGCAGGAGCGTGTCGGTCAGGAGCGCCGATGCGGGCGCCGATGTCAGCGATGCGATCACGGCGCTGCCGTCGGGCGTCGTGCCGTGCACGGTCGGACCGGCGACGCGCACACCATTGGCGGCGAGCGCGCCACGGAGCAGCTCGCCGTGCGCGATCCCGGGGTCGGCGAGGAACGCCGGGTCGCGGCGGGACCGGTTGCGATCAACCATCAACGCCGAAAGCGGTCCCGCGTACGTAGGGAATTGCCAGTCCTGCCAGCCGGGAGCGCGCCGCACCGAGTCCTGGCGCGACTCGTCGACGACGAGCGCGCCGGGGAAGGTCGTGACGCCGGCGGCGCGGACCTGGGCCGCGAGCGCGTCGAGCGAGTGCGGGCCGTGCGCGGTCAGCGACGGATCGCCGCCCGCGGTGACCACCAGGCTCCCGTCGGGCGCCGACTGCACCTGCGTGGTGAAGCGAGCGTCGGGGCCGAGCACCGCGAGCACGCCCATCGCCGTGAGCAGCTTCTGGTTCGACGCCGGGAACAGCGGAGTGTCGGGTTCGTGGGCTCCGACCTCGCCGAGGCCGTCGACCCAGATCGAGAGGCCGAACCGGTTCCCGACCACCCCGGGATCGGTCGTGAAGCGCTGCACGGCGAACGCGAGGTCGGGCGGTACGGGCGCGCTCGGCGCCGCCAGGGCGGGATCGGGAGTGCACGGCGCGGTCGTCGGTGGCGCGGGGGTCGGAGCCGTCGCGGTCGTTGGCGCGCCCGCGCCATCATCCCGTCCGGCGCGCGCCGATCCGTCTTCGCCGTCGTCGCGGCATGCCGCGGCGGCGACGAGCAACACCACGGCGAGCGCGGCTGCGTTCGTGCGTCTCATTGCCCGATAGCCTCAGTGGTCACCATGCCACTCGACCTGCACGAACTGGTCGCGCCCGCTCATACCGCGCTCGTGCTGCAGGAGGTCCAGAACGGCGTGGTCGGCGAGGCGTCGGCGTTGCCCATGCTGGCGGCGGAGGCGACCAAAGCCGGTGTCGTGAAGCACTGCGCGGAGCTGGCTCGCGCCGCCCGTGCGGTCGGCGTCCCAGTCGTGCACTGCACGGCCGAGACGCGCGCCGACCGGAAAGGCGCCAACCGGAACGCCCGGCTGTTCATGGGCGCGCAGAAGTCGCCCGTCGAGCTCACTCCGGGCTCGCCCGCCGTCCGGCCCCCGGACGAGATCGGCGTTGATCCCGGCGACCTCGTTCTGCCCCGGCACCACGGCCTCGGCCCGATGACCGGCACCGAGCTCGATCCGATCCTGCGCAACCTCGCCGTGAGGACGATCGTCGGCGTCGGTGTGTCGGTGAACATCGGCATGACGAACTTCGCGTTCGACGCCGTGAACCGCGGCTACCAGTTCGTCCTGCCGCGCGACGCGGTCGCCGGCATTCCCGCCGAGTACGCAGAGGCAGTGCTCCAGAACACGCTGAGCCTCGTCGCCACGCTCACGACCTGCGCCGAGGTCATCGCGGCGTGGGACGAGTCCCAACGGTGAAGGAGACCGAATGACGGACATTCCGTGGCAGGGCGACGCCTGCTCCCTGGTGGACGCGTTCCGCTCGCGGGAGCGAAGCCCGGCTGAGGAGCTCGACGCCACGCTGGGTGCGGTCGAGCGCTCCGGGCTCAACGCGTTCTCGTACCTCGATGCCGAAGCGGCGCGCGCCGCAGCGACCGGCGCCGACGTGACCGCACCCTTCGGCGGGGTCCCGGTGGGCGTGAAGGAGCTCGACTCTGTCGCCGGCTGGCCGTACACGCAGGCGAGCGTGCCGCTGAAGGACCAAGTGGCCACGCATGATTCGACGCTCGTCAGCCGGCTGCGGTTCGCAGGCGCCGTCCTCGTCGGCCTCACGACGTCGAGCGAGTTCGGCGGCGTGAACCTGACGCGGACGAACCTCAACGGCGCCACGCGCAACCCGTGGGACCTCGCGCGCACACCGGGCGGTTCCACCGGCGGGGGAGCGGCCGCGGTCGCCGGCGGTCTCGTGACGGTCGGCACCGGGGGCGACGGGGGTGGCTCGCTGCGCATCCCGGCCGGGTTCACCGGCCTCTTCGGGCTCAAGTGCACGTACGGGCGGATCCCGAAGAGCCCCGAGATGTGCGTGGGATCGCTGACCGCGGTGCTCGGTTGTGTGAGCCGTTCCGTGCGGGACACGGCGCGGTTCGTCGATGTGACGAACGGGTTCGAGCACCGCGATCCGTACAGCCTGGCGCGCGTCGACGGATGGGAAGCCGGGCTCGGTACGCGTGAGCTGTGCGGCAAGCGCGCCGTGATCGCGCCCGATCTCGGCATCGCGGCCGTGCATCCCGAGGTGGACGAGATGGTCGTCGCCCACGGGGAGGCGCTTGTGCGCGACGCCGGCCTCGAGCTCATCGATGTGCCGGTGAAGCTGCCCGAGCTCGGGTACGAGTGGGCGCTGTCCGGCTTGTCCGAGGTGCTCGCGATCCTCGGTGACCGCTATCCGGACTGCGAACCTGATCTCACGCTCGAGATCGGGTTCGGGCTCAAGGTCGCCACCGAGGTGTACAACCTCGAAGCGCGGGCGCGTATCGAGAACCGCCGTACCGCGATGAACGAGGCGATGGCTGACGTGTTCGACGAAGTCGACTTCGTGATCGCGGCTGCCAACCCGGACGTCGCGTTCGCGGCGGAGGGTCCTCTCCCGACGCAGGTTGGGGACCGGCAGGCCGAGCTGGGCAACAACGGCGCGTTGACGATCCCGGCCAACGTGTTCGGCAGCCCGGCGTGCTCGATCCCGATCGGGACGACGCGCGGCCTTCCCGTCGGCCTCCAGGTGCTCGGCCGCCACTTCGAGGAGCCCCTCCTCCTCGACCTCGCCCTGATCGCGGAACGCGAACGCCCGTGGCCCTTCGTCGCCCCCGGCTCGCCGGTGTGATGCGTATCTGAGCGACGCTCAGCGTCGTTCAGATACGCACGTCGGCGGTCAGCGGATGTACTCGCCCGCGTTCACCAGGAGGGACTGGCCGGTGATCATGCGGGCCCGGTCGGAGGCGAAGAACACGACGACCTCGGCGACGTCGCCGTCGCTCGGGATCTCGCCCAGCGGCATCTGCTTGGTGATCCTGCTCACGATCGTCTCCGGGTCGACGCTCTGGGCCTTCGAGGTCATGTCGACGTAGGCCTCGACCGGCGGGCCCCACATCCACGACGGCACGACGGTATTCACGCGGATTCGATAGGGGCCGAGTTCTCTCGCGAGGTGCGCGACGGCGCCGAGGATCGCCGACTTCGACGCCGCGTACGCGGTTTGCGGGACCTGCGACCAGTACATGGCCTGGCTACCGATGAACACGATCGAGCCGCCGCGTTCCTTCATGGACGGGATCACGGCCTGCGTCATCTGCATCGTGCCGAAGAGGTTGATCTCGACGGCTTGGCGCCAGCTGTCCCAGTCGGCTTCTTCGAGGCCTCCGAACACCGCGTCGAGCGCGGCGCAGTTCACCAGGGAATCGATGCGTCCGAAGCGCTCGACGGCGGTGCGGGCGAGCCGGGCACATTGCGCGGCGTCGGTGATGTCGGTCACCTCCCACGCCACCCGTCCGCCGGACGGGTCGATCTCCGCCGCCGCCTTCTCGAGATTCGCCTGAGTGCGCGCACCCAGGGCGACGTTGGCGCCGTCGCGCGCGGCCGCGACCGCGATCTCGCGCCCGAGACCGGAGCCGACGCCGGAGATCACGACGGTCTTGCCCTCGAGGATCATGACGCCGTCCTTCCTGTCGTTCGACGAGTTCTTCGGCGCGCTGTGCCCAGTCCGACGCGGCACTTCGGCGCGTTCTGACCGTTCCACGGGTTGCGGCCCGCAGCCTGCTGGGTGACGCGCGCCGCGGCAGCGCGCACGGCCATGCCGTACGTGACGAGCTCGTCATAGCTCACATCGTCACGGAACACGAGCAGCCCGAGCAGGAGGTCCGGCCTGCCGTCGGCGTCGAAGCTCGGCGATGCAACGAACGTCACCTCGAACCGGCGGCCCCGACGGAGATGGCGGGCAACGTAATGACGGTCGGCGAGATTCGAGACCATGTTGGCGATCGCGGCGGCCGCCGGCGCGGGGATGTCGTGGCCGTCGAGACCCGCGAGCATCGTCAGCGCACCGACGGAGACGTCGCTCATGCGCTCCACGATGTATCCGAGCTCGCGCACGGTGTCGACGAGTGCGCGCAGGTGCTCGAGGCTCTCGTCCATCGAGACCTCGGGGTAGTCGGCGAGCCACTGCTCGATCTCCGCGTCGCGCAACCAGGCCGCGAGCACGCACCCGCTCGGTGGCGTGTACGGATACCGCTGGCCGGGCTGGAGCATCCGATCGAGCTCCCCGTGCGGTCCGGTCCGGTCGAGCAGCACGATCTTGTCGCCGGCGAGCGTCGAAACGCTCGCGGCCAGTCCCAGCTCCTGGTTCAGGCGCCGGAGCTCGGGCCGCGCGAACGCCAGCGAGGAGAACGCCTCCGACGCGGCGCGCCCCAGACCGAGCAAGGCCGGTCCGAGGGTGTAGGTCTTCGTGTCGTCGGTTCGTACGAGATACCCCGCACGGGTCAGCGCGCCGGCGATGCCGAGGCCGGTTGCCTTGCTGATGTCGAGGCGCCGGGAGAGCTCGGACAGCGACAACCCTTCGGTCGGCCGGCGCGCGAGCAGGTCGAGCAGGCGGATGACCCGCTCCGTCGGTGGCGATCGCCGTTCCATCCGGCCCCCTTGACTTCGGGCTGGCTCTACGGGACCCTTTCATATTGGAACGTCGCGTTGCAATAGTGCACCGCAACGCGGAACCGAGGCGACGGGGGGAACCTTGGAGTTCGGGATCTTCGTGCAGATGTTCCTGCCCGGGTCGAAGGCGCACGACCCGGCCTCCGAGCACGGCGCGGTGGTCAACGAGCTGGAGCTCATTCGTGAGGCCGACCGGAACAACTGGAAGTACGTGTGGTGCACCGAGCACCACACGCTGACCGAGTACTCGCATCTCTCGGCCAGCGAGTCCTTCATCGCCTACGCGCTCGCGCAGACCGAGCGCATCCACGTCGGCTCGGGCATCTTCCCGCTGAACCCCGTCACCAACCACCCCGTACGCGTCGCCGAGCGCGCCGCGATGCTCGACCATCTCTCCGAGGGCCGCTTCGAGTTCGGTACAGGCCGCGGCGCGGGCTCACACGAGCTCGGCACCTTCAACGTCGACCCGGGGGAGACGAAGGCGAACTGGGACGAGGTGATCTGGGAGTTCACGAAGATGTGGGACTCGCTCGAGTACTCCCACGACGGAGCCGCGTTCTCGACCCCGCCCCGCAACGTCGTCCCGAAGCCGTACGGCGGCGGGCGCACGCACCCGCCGATGTGGGTCGCCGCCGGGAACCCGCCGACATACGAGAAGGCAGCCCGCCACGGTGTCGGCGTGCTCGGGTTCAACGTCGCCGCCATCCACGACATGAAGGAGCACGTCGACGCGTACAAGTCGGCGATCGGCGAAGCCTCTCCGGTGGGGCGGTACGTCAACGACAACGTGATGATCACGAACGGTCTCGTCTGCCTCGAGGACGGCCGCAAGGCGCGCGAAGCCGCGTGCAACATGCAGATCTCGTACCTGCAGTCGCTCGTGTTCCTGTACCACGACACGTTCCCGACACCCGAGGGCTTCACCGCCTGGCCGAACGTGATGCCGGAGCCGACGCTCGACGACATCGAGGGACGCATCGAGGCCGGCTTCCTCCTGTGCGGTGATCCTGACGAGGTCACAGAGCAGGTGCGGGAGTACCAAGCCGTCGGGTGCGACCAGGTCGCGTTCGGACTCCCGGTCGGGCTACCGCAAGATCTCGCACTGGAGACGCTGCGCCTCTTCGGTCAGGAGGTCATTCCCCGCTTCGACGAGGATCCCGTCCACCGCAGCACGCGCATGCGCATGGGCGAGCGGGTGCTGCAGTCGTGACGACCGTCGAGGGTGCGCAGGCCGAAGGTGCTGTCACCGACGGGATCGTCCTCGCGCTCGACGGTGTCAGCGTCCACTTCGGGGGCATCGCCGCCCTCACCGACGTCGAGCTTGCCGTGGACGCCGGTGACGTGTGCGGGCTCATCGGCCCGAACGGCGCCGGGAAGACCACTCTGTTCGACGTGGTCTCGGGAGTCCGTATGCCCGACACGGGCCGCGTCGTACTCGATGGCGGCGAGATCACCCGCTGGCCGGCGGCACGCCGCGCTCGGGCCGGACTGCGCCGCACGTTCCAGCGAGTGCAGACGTACGGCTGGCTCTCGATCGAGGACAACGTGCTCGCAGCGCTCGAGTGGCGCGGCGGAGGAGGCGGGCTGCCCGCCGACCTGATCGCGTTTCCGACCCGTCGCCACCGCGAGCGCGAGCGCCGAGAGCGCGTCGCCCACGTTCTCGAGCTGTGCGGGCTCACCGACGTGGCGGGGGAGCCGGCGGGCTCGCTTCCCATGGGCCTCGCCCGGATGGTGGAGCTGGCGCGGGCGATCGTGGACCCGCCGCGCGTGCTGCTGCTGGACGAGCCCACCTCGGGGCTCGGCGACATGGAGATGACACGCCTGGGGGAGCGGATCCGGGCGATTCAGGCCGAAGAGTCCTGCGCCGTGCTGCTCGTCGAGCACGACGTGGGTTTCGTCATGGAGCAGTGCGATCGGATCGTCGTGCTGAACCTGGGCGAGGTGATCGCGATCGGGACTCCGAAGGAGATCCAGTCCGATGCCGCGGTGCGCACCGCGTACCTCGGCGAGCAATGACCAATGGGGGGAAATGACGTGAAGCGACACAAGCTAGTGGGCGTGCTCGCGGTGCTCGCGCTCGTGCTCGCCATGAGCAGCGCTGCGGTCGCCGGGCAGTCCGCACGACCCGCCGGCACGACGCGTGGAGTCACGGACGACTCCATCACCGTCGGCGGCCTCGGGTATGGGACCTTCTACCAGGACTCGGCCGTGGGCGCGCAGGCCCGCTTCGACAAGGCCAACAACAGCAACGAGATTCCTGGAGGCCGGCGGATCAACTTCCTCGGCTTCCGTGACGACGGGAGCGACCCGAGCAAGAACCGCGACGAGGGCACGAAGCTCGTGCAAGAGGATCAGATCTTCGCCGCGGTGCCCGTGATCACGCCGTTCCTCGGCGCGAGCGACTTCTTCGCCCAGAACAAGACGCCCTTCATCGGCTGGGGCATCGCGTCCGGCTTCTGCGAGAACCCGTTCGGGTTCGGGTTCAGCGGATGCCTCACACCCGAGGAGCCAAAGACGGCCGCCTCCACCTGGGGTGACCTGATCAAGAAGGGCAATTTCGACGGAGACACGAAGGGCAAGACGGCCGCCGTGATCTCGGAGGACAATGACTCCGGTGCATCCGGTATCCGTACGATCTCGGCGTCCGCCAAGGCGGCCGGGTTCAAGGTCGTGTACGCCAAGAACCCCGTCCCGCCACCGCCGGCGTCAGTGAGCGACTACACGCCCTTCGCCAACGAGATCATGTCGAGCAACGACGGTCGGCCGCCGGACGTCGTGTTCGTGGTGACTGCGTTCTCGAACGTGACCGGGATCCAGCAAAAGCTGACCGAGCTCGGTTACCAGGGCGTGCTCACGAACGCGGTGGGCTACGACCCGCGGCTCGCCTCGCAGTTCGTCGGCTCGTCGGTGTATATCCAGTTCAACGCGTTCGAGTCGGCGCAGCAGGGCAACACAGCGATGCAGCAGATCATCGACGAGGTCAGGGCGGTGAATCCTGACCAGCAGCTCACACAGCCGGTGCTCATGGGGTACCTGTCCGCCGACATGTTCGTTCAGATGCTCAAGAAGACGGGCAAGAACCTGACGGCGGAGCGATTCGCGAGAGCAGCGAACAAGAACTTCAGGTACGACGCGAAGGACCTGTCTGGGTCGATCACCTTCCCGGCAGGTCACACGCGCGGGGGGACCTGCGGCACGCTCGTCGAGAGCGACGGCACCAACTACACGATCCGCGTGCCGTTCGACTGCTACAAGCGGGTCAAGGTGTAGTCAGGACATAATCCGAGGAGCCGCTCTCGAGATCACGAGGAGTCAGTCCTGGAGAAGCTGCTCAACCTCGTGATCTCGGGCGCGGTCTCCGGCGCCATCTACTCGGTGATGGCAGCCGGGCTCGTCCTGACGTATCAGAGCTCGGGCATCTTCAACTTCGCCCACGGTGCGGTCGCGTTCGCGACCGCCTACCTGTTCTTCCAATTGCACGAGGCGACGTCGGCGGGCGGCCTGGGCTGGCCCATCGTCCCGTCAGCGATCGTGGCGATCTTCGTGTTCGCGCCGCTGCTCGGCCTGCTGCTCGATCGCATCCTGCTGCGGCGGCTCGCCGACGCGCCCGTGTACGCCCGCATCGTCGGGACGATCGGGCTTCTCGTCGCCCTCCCCGCGCTCGTGTTGTGGTTGGTCGAGACGGTCGCCAACTCGGTCTTGGAATGGGGTCTGCCGACGAACGCGCCGGGCTTCCAACCGCCCGGCCTCGGTCCCTCGCCGAGGGAAGTCGTCTGGCGGCCGCTCAGCGGTGTGGCGATCGACTCGGACCAACTGGCGGTGTTCCTCGCCGCAGGTGCGGCTGCCGTAATCCTGTGGCTGGTGCTGCGACACACACGTGTCGGACTCGAGATGCGGGCCGGCGTCGACCGCCGCGAGTTGGCAGGGCTTCGCGGCGTGAATGCGGCCAGGACGTCGGCGGTGGCGTGGGTGCTCACGATGATCCTCGCCGGCCTGGGCGGCGTGCTGATCGCCCCGCTCTTCGGGCTCGCAGACGTCCCGTACACGCTCGTGGTGCTCGGCTCCCTGGCCGCGGTGGTGGCCGCCGGCTTGCGGTCCATCCCGCTCGCGTTCGTGGCCGGGCTCCTGCTGGGCGTGTTCCAGAACCTCGTCTTCGGGTACGCGCCCGATTTCCTGAGCGACATCTCGGGCTTTCTGTCCTCGATCCCGTTCATCCTCACGGTCGTGCTCCTCTTCTTCGTCGGTTTCGACCGCGCCCGCGCCGCGGGGTCGGTCGCCGACGAGTCCCCGCCGCCAGACCACCGTGCAGGACTGCCGACCTGGCGGCGCGTGCTTCCGTGGGTGATCGCTGTCGGCGCCCTGGTCGTGTACGAGCTCTGGTTTGCGAACGAGTTCTGGTCCAGCCTCATCGCTAAGGGGATCATTCTGGGGATCGTCTTCCTGTCGTTCGTGGTGATCACTGGTCTCGGCGGCATGGTCAGTCTCGGCCAGGCGACGTTCGTGACCGCATCCGCGTTCACGGTCGGCTACCTCGTCAATACCGAGTTCGGCTTTACGATCCCGCTGGTCATGCACGACGGTCGAGTGGGCTTCTTCTTCGCCGTGCTCGCCGGTGCCGCCGTCGCCGCCGCCGTCGGCGCGGTCATCGCGATCCCCGTACGACGCCTCGGCCCGCTTGCACTCGCGCTGGCGACGTTGTCGCTTGCGTTCGTCGCCGAGCTCACCGTGTTCCAGCTCGACGACGTCCGGAATGGGTCGAGGGGCTGGCCGGTCCCGCCCCTGAACCTCGAGACGTTCGAGTCCGAGCTGCCGCTCGGACCGTTCGATTTCACGCAGCCGCGCGAGATGGCGATGCTCGCCCTGATCGTGTTCGGCGTGATCACGCTGATCATCCGTAACCTGCAACGCTCGCCGTCGGGCCGGGCCATGCTCGCGGTCCGCAGCTCGGAGGTCGCGGCCCGGACCTCGGGTATCGGCGCGGACTGGGCCAAGGTCGCGGTGTTCGCGGTGTCCGCCGCGATCGCGGGTGTCGGCGGCGCCCTGCTCGCCGTCGTGAGTAGCCCTGTCAACAACCGCACCGCCCCCGCGTTCATCGGTTTGATCTGGCTCGCGGTGACGGTCACGTTCGGCATCCGGCGTCCTGGCGGCGCCTTGCTCGCCGGGCTCGCGTTCGCGACCTTCACCGACCTGCTCCAGGTGATCGCCGAATGGGGTTTCATGCCCAGTTGGGCGGCCGATCTGACGAACACGACCCAGCTCGCCGCGATCCTGTTCGGCCTCGGCGCGATCAACCTGGCGAAGAACCCCGACGGGGTCCTCGCCCTCGTGGGCACGCAGCGGCTCGAGCGCCGCCGGCAGCGCGAGAAGGCCGCGGGCGCCCGCGCCGAAGAGCCCGTGACGACGGTGCCCGCGACGGTCCCGCTCGAGACGACGTCGGGTGACGGCGCCGACCGCGCACGAGAGGCGGAGCCCGCCGCGCTGCGCGTCGAGCACATCGTGGCCGGCTACCACGAGGTGGAAGTCCTGCACGCCGTGGACCTCACCGTCCCGAGCGGCAAGGTCGTCACGCTGCTGGGCGCCAACGGCGCCGGCAAGTCGACGCTGTGCGCGGTCGCTGCCGGGCTTCTGGCACCGACGTCCGGCCGGATCCTGCTCCAGGGGGACGACGTCACCCATCAGCCCGCCTTCCGGCGAGCGCGGCGCGGGCTCCTCCTGACCCCTGAGGCGCGCGGCATCTTTCCGGGGCTGACGGTCGACGAGAACCTCGCCTTGTCGCTGCGGTCGTCGAGCGAGCGCGAGCAGGCCTACGAGCGGTTCCCGCTCCTGGCCGACCGCCGCCGCCAGCCGGCCGGATTGCTATCCGGGGGAGAGCAGCAGATGCTCGCGCTGGCGTCTGCGCTGGTGCGGCCGCCGGTGGTCCTCGTCGCCGACGAACCGTCACTGGGGTTGGCGCCTCTCGCGGCGGAGACGGTGTTCGACGCGCTCCGAGAGCTGAGCGAGCGCGGGAGCTCGTTGCTCCTCGTCGAGGAGAAGGCGCGCGAGGCGCTCGAGCTCGCGGATCTGGTCGCGGTGATGGAGCTCGGGCGCGTCGTGTGGACAGGGCCGCGCGGCGAGGCCGACGCAGACCGGCTCGCAGCTGTGTACCTCGGCGTGCGGGTGTAAGAAGAAGCTAGGTTCGATCGCTGTCGTCGAGGCAGGAGGTCACGATGAGCAGCACGCCGCCTGAGCCGTCCATCGAGGTCACCACTGTCGATGTCCGCCGGAGCTGGCCCTTCGTGCTGGCGCTCGGCATCGCGGCGTTCGTCGCAGGGCTGATCACCGTCATCTGGCCCGGCGTCACGGTGCTCGCGCTCGTGTTCGTGCTCGGCGTGTTCCTCCTCATCGCCGGGGGTGCCGAGATCGCCTGGTCCATCTCCGAACGCCATATGGAGGGATGGGGCTACATCCTGTTTCGCGGGATCGTCGACGTGATCGCCGGCATCGTCGTGCTGGTGTGGCCGGACGTGACTGCTCTCGTGCTCGCGCTGCTGCTGGCGGCGTGGCTGTTGGTGTACGCCGCAATGTCGCTCTGGTACGCGTACCGGCACCGCGGCGAACGCCCGCACACGGGCCACTTCGTCGCCAAGGGCATCGCTGCTCTCGTCGCCGCCGTGATCACGGTGGTGTGGCCGAGCATCACGGTCCTCGTGGTAGCGCTCGTGATCGGCATCATGCTCCTGTTCTGGGGCGCTGTGCTGACCCGCTTCGCGTTCGTCTTGCGCCGTCAACCTGCCGCGTGAGCCGGAGCGCGCTCGTCGCGCTGCTCCTCGTCGCGGCAGGTGTGTTGTTGCCGTTCGCGCTCGTCGGCTTGTGGACCCAGCAGGTGCTCCTGGATCGGGAGCGTTTCACCAACCTCTCGGACGACCTGCTCGAGCGCCAGGCGATCCGCGAAGCGCTCGCCGAGGAGATCGTGAACCAGGAGCCCGCACTCGGTGGCAACCGCGCCGCCGTCAGCACCGGGATCGCCGGCGCCGTCGGCTCGCCCGAGTACCGCAGCGTCTTCAAAGTGACGCTCGGGGGTGTCCATGATCAGCTGACATCCGACGAGGACACCGTCAGCCTCGATGTTCAGCCCGCGGTCGACTTGGCTCGGGCCCGCAATCCCGCGGTCGTGGCCCGCGGCCTGCAGGTGGCGCCCATCGTCGTCGCCCGAAGGAGCGAGGTGCCGATCCTGTGGGGCGCCGTCGACGGCGCCCAACGCGTGGCGCTGGTGACGCCCCTCGTTGTCCTCGTGTTCCTCGCGCTCGCGGTCGCGACGTCCGGGCGCCGCTGGCGCACCGTCGGCATCGCCGGCACCGTCGTAGCCGGCGTGTCGCTGCTGTTCCTCGGGCTGATGGCGCTCTCGAAGCAGCTCGTGGGCCGTACCCTCGAGCCGGTCGTCTCCCGCGACGCGTTCGACGCCGCGTGGGACGTCATCGCACGCAGCCTCACCAATTCGACGCTGATCATCGTGATCGGCGCGCTCGTCGTCGCCGCCGGCGGCTTCGTCGTCGACCAGATCCTCACGCGCCGCCCGTCGTATTGATGCGTATCTGAGCGACGCCAGGCGTCGTTGAAATACGCATCATGTCGATCTGACGGACCGTCAGGTCTAAGCTTCGTCGCGGCGGCGACCAAGGGGAACTGGATGACCGACATCCCGAAGATCATCTCGGTGGACGACCACGTCGTGGAGCCGGCCGACGTGTGGCAGAAGCGCCTGCCGAAGAAGTACCTGGACGTCGGCCCGCGGGTGGAGCGGGCGCCGCTGGGGGAGATGAAGTTCGTCGGCGGCAACTTCTCGTACTCCAAGGGCGAGGGGAACCCCTGCGACTGGTGGCACTACGAGGACAAGAAGATCCCGCAGACGCGGCTCAGCGCCGCGGTCGGCTTCGACCGCGACGAGGTCAAGATCACCGCCATCACGTACGAAGAGATGCGTCCCGGCTGCTACGACCCCAAGGCGCGCCTCGAGGACATGGACGTGAACTGGGTCGAGGCGTCGCTGTCGTTCCCGACGTTCCCGCGCTTCTGCGGCCAGACGTTCATGGAAGCCAAGGACATGGAGCTCGCCGACCTCTGCGTCAAGGCGTACAACGACTGGATGTTCGACGAGTGGTGCGCGGGCTCTGGTGGCCGGCTGATCCCGTTGCCGATCATCCAGCTGTGGGACTCGCAACTCGCCGCCGACGAGATCAGGCGCAACGCCGCCCGCGGCGGCCACGCGGTCGCGTTCACCGAGATCCCACCGTTCCTCGGCCTCCCGTCGGTCCACGACCCCGACGGGTACTGGGACCCGTTCTTCCAGGCGTGCGCGGAGACGGGCACGGTCGTGTGCATGCACATCGGGTCGTCTTCGAAGATGCCGTCGACGTCGAAGGACGCGCCCCCGGCCGTCGGCTCGACACTGACGTACATGAACGCGGCGATGTCGCTCACCGACTTCCTGATGTCAGGCGTGTTCGAGAAGTTTCCCGACCTCGTCATCGCGTACTCGGAGGGCCAGATCGGCTGGATCCCGTACGTGCTCGAGCGCGCCGACGCGGTGTGGGACCACAACCGGGCGTGGGGTGGCGTGGCCGACAAGGTGAAGAAGCCGCCGAGCCAGTACTACCGCGAGCACGTGTACGGCTGCTTCTTCGACGACCCGCACGGGCTGCGGTCGCTCGAGGACATGGGCGTCGACACGATCACGTTCGAGACCGACTACCCGCACAGCGACTCGACCTGGCCGAACAGCAAGGAAGTCGCCGAGCGCCAGATGAAGGATCTCGACGACGAGACGATCCGCAAGATCGTGCGCGGCAACGCGATCCGGATGCTCCAGCTCGACTTCGCGGAGTAGGCCCCGCCCAATCAGGAGTAGCTGACCTGCTCCTCCCAGTCGGTCGGCCGTCCTTCAGGGGTTAGATCGAAGAGGTTCCAGAGCGGCTCGAGCGTGCCCACGTGGCGGGGATCCTGACCAGGGTCGCTGGGCGCGTACAGGAGCTCCGAGCCCCAGACGTGGCGGATGACGTCGCCGTCGCGGTGGAACACGTTCATCATCGGCATCTGGTCGCCCTCGTCGGTCTCGGCGAGGTAGTCGCGGTTGTAGGTGTTGCCGGCGGAGGAGAGGAGCCGGAGCCGTCGCCAGCCGCGCTCGTCGGCGTACGCGAGGACGCGCTCGATGGGCGCCTTGGCCGTGACTGCGAGATTCATGCGCTGGCTGACGTGCTCGGCCGCGCCGTCGAACTGATCCAACATTGCAGTGCACGACGGACACGGCGATTCGGCGAGCGGGAGACGCGCCGTCTCGCCGTACGTGGGTCCGGGCCGCTCGTCGCCGTGGTAGCGGGGGAACATCATGCTGTAGATCGCGAGCGAATCGCGGCCGGGCGCGAACAGGTCCGACAGCCGCACGTCGGTGATGGCGCCGTCGGCCCCCCGCCCTTGGAACACGTAGTCCTCGGCGACGGGCCCGGGCGGGAGGCGGCGCCGCATCTCCGCGACGGACTCCATCATTCGCCGCAGCTCGACCTCCTGTTCGAGCAACCGATCGCGGGCTGCTCTGTACTCCGCCGACTCTTCCGGGAACTTCGTCATGTCTTCTCCGACCGGTTCAGGCGCCGGAATTCATCGGTGTCCTACGCCTTCGGCGCCATCACCAGGACGGTGCCCTGGGCGAGGCACACCTGGCGTCCGTCGTTGTCGACCTCGATGCGCACAACTGCTGTGCGCTTGGTGAGGGAGACGATCTGCGCCGCCGCCGACAGCGCGCCCGTGGTGACGGGCGCCAGGTAGTTGAGCTTGAACTCCGTCGTCGCCGCCCAGGCGCCCGGTGGAATCACCGGGTAGCAGACGGTGCCGAGCACGTGATCGCACAACGCGGCCAGGACGCCGCCGTGCAGGTTGCCGAACGGGTTGAGCAGGTCGTCGCGCACAGCGATCTCGGCGCGCATCCCGCCCGGCCACGTCTCGGTCAGGCGGATGCCGAGGTAGCCGGGGAGACCCTCGCCCTTCTCGTGGGCGCGCACGAGTCCCTCGGCGACGCGCTCGTCGTAGGACTCGAACGCCGGTTTCGCCGTGTCGGCCACGGCGTCAGACCCTAGAGCAACGCCGGCGCGAGCTCCCGCCACTCGTCGAGCGGGAGCTCCCCGCGATCGGCCGTCAGCACCTGCACGGCGACATGGTCGGCGCCGGCGTCGAGGTGCTCTTGCACACGCGCACGAATCGCGTCGACATCGCCCCACGCCACCATCGTGTCGACGACGCGGTCGCTCCCGTCGCCGGCGAGGTCGTCGTCGGTGATGCCGAACTGGCGCAGGTTGTTCGTGTAGTTGGGGAGGTCGCGGTAGATCGCCACGTGCCCGCGGCCGATCCGTCGCGCCTCGGCGGGGTCGGTCTCGAGCACGACGGCTTGTTCGGGCGCGAGCAGCTTGTCGGGTCCGAGGATCTCGCGGGCGAGCGCCGTGTGCTCGGGCGGGACGTTGTACGGATGCGCACCATCGGCGCGCTCGGCCGCAAGCGCCAGCATCTTCGGGCCCAGCGCCGCGAGCACGCGCCGCGGCGTCTCCGGCGGCTCCGCGGCCATGAAGACGGACGCGTCCATGCGGTCGAGGTATTCGCGCATCGCCGCAAGCGGCCGACCGTACGTCTGACCCCGCAAGCCTTCGACCATCGGCTGGTGGCTGACCCCGAGTCCGAGCACGAACCGGCCCGGGTAGGCCTCGCTGACGGACTTCCATCCCGCGTTCATCGACAACGGGTCGCGCCCCCAGATCTGCGCGATGCCGGTGCCGACAGCGATGCGCCGGGTTCCCCCGAGCAGGAGCGTCGTGTGCACGAGCGGGTCGCGGCCGACGGCGTCCGGCACCCAGATCGCGGCGTAGCCGAGCTCCTCCAGCTCCGCCGCGGCCTCGCGCGCATGTGCCGAGGGCTGGAGGTCGAGGCTGAAGGTCCAGATGCCGACGCGCCCGAGATCCATCAGCAGCCTCCCGCTGGACACGAAATGAGAACACGTTCTACCTTGGGGATCGTAGCGGGGGGAACGGGATGAGCGTCACGACGGACGAGCGGCTCCTCATCGGCGGCGACTGGGTCGCGGGCGGCGACGGGGGCTACGAGATCGTGAACCCGGCGACCGAGGACGTCGTCGGCGTCGCGCCCGAAGCGTCCGTGCAACAGGCACACGACGCCGCCCGAGCGGCGCGGGACGCGTTCGAGTCATGGTCGCAGACGACTCCTGAAGCGCGCGCCGAGCTCATGTCGTCGGCAGCCGTCCGCGTGCGCGAGAAGCTCGAAGACCTGGTGCCGCTCGTGATCTCCGAGACGGGGTGCACGACCGCCGTCGGGCGCGCGATGCAGGTGCCGGTGGCAGCCAGCCGGTTCGACCGGTACGCGCGCGGCGCGCTCGAACCGAACGTCATCCCGCTCGCGCCGCAGGAGATGCCGGCGACGCCGATGGCGCCGGCGGGCCTCATGGGCGCGCTCGCTCGTCGGGCATCGGTCGGCGTGGTCGCGTGCATCACGCCCTACAACTTCCCGATCGTGAACATGGCCGGCAAGATCGGCCCCGCCCTCGCGGTGGGCAACACGGTGATCGTGCGACCGGCGCCGCAGGACCCGCTCGCGGTGATCGAGCTCGTGCGCATCCTCGAAGAGGTCGGCTTCCCGCCCGGCGTCGTCAACGTCGTCACCGGGTCGAGCCCGGCCACGGGCGAGGCGCTGGTCGAATCGCGGGACGTCGACATGATCAGCTTCACCGGCAGTACCGCCGTCGGCCTCCGCATCGCCGAAGGAGGCGGACGCACGATGAAGCGGCTGCTGCTCGAGCTGGGGGGCAAGGGCGCGGGCATCGTGCTCGACGATGCCGACCTCGCCACCGCCGTCACCGCCATCGGATCCGTCTGGACCTTCCACGCCGGGCAGATCTGCACCGCGCCGACGCGGGCGATCGTGCACCGGTCGCGCTACCAGGAGTTCGTCGAGGGCCTCGCCAAGATGGCCACGCTGCTCCCGGTCGGCGACCCGACCGACGCCAAGACGGTCATCGGCCCGCTCATCACCGCGGCTCATCGCGAACGCGTGGAGGGCTACATCAAGGTCGGCGCCGACGAGGGTGCGGAGGTCGTCACCGGCGGAGGACGCCCCGCGCACATTGACCGCGGCTTCTTCGTCGAGCCGACGTTGCTCGCCGGAGTGCGTGGCGACATGCGCGTGGCGCGGGAGGAGATCTTCGGGCCCGTCATCGTCGTCGAACAATTCGATGACGACGAGGAAGCCATCCGCCTCGCCAACGACAGCGACTTCGGCCTCTACGACTACGTGTTCACGGGCGACTCGGCGCGCGGCATGCGCGTCGCCCGACACCTGCGGGCCGGCAACGTCGGCATCAACACGATCCAGCGCAACCACGAGACCCCGTTCGGGGGCACCAAGCTCAGCGGGGTCGGCCGGGACGGCGGGTCGTTCGGCCTCCACGCGTACTCGGAGCTCCAGAGCGTCGTCTGGCCCGGGTGAGTGCCACCGATGAGGGTGCGGGCGTGAGCGACGACGTCGTCGGCGTCGTCCCCGCCGGGAAACTCGTCTTCGGCATCCAGCTCCCCTCGGTCGCGCTCAGCACCATGGTGGCCGCGCCCTGGGAGCGCGAGAACGGTGCCGGTGTCCCGGAGCTCGTCCAGGCTGCAGAGGCGGCCGACCGCGCCGGCTTCTTCTACGTCGCGGTGTGCGACCACGTCGCGATCCCTCGGCCGCTCGCCTCGGCCATGTCGACGACGTGGTACGAGCCGATCTCCACGCTCGGGTTCCTCGCCGGCCACACGACGCGGACCCACCTCATGACCAACGTGTTCGTCGGCCCGTACCGCCATCCGCTCCAAACCGCCAAGGCATTCGCGACGCTCGACACGCTGTCGGGCGGACGCGTGATCCTCGGGATCGGTGCGGGCCACGTCGAGGGAGAGTTCGACGCGATGGGCCTGTCGTTCGCGGAGCGGGGGCGGATGCTCGACGACGCCGTGGACGGGGTGAAGGACGCCTGGCGCGACGAGTTCACGGGAAAGGGTGACGCCGCGGTGGGCATGCGGCCGCGACCGGTCCAGCGGCCGCGCCCCCCGATCTGGATCGGCGGGTCGAGCCGGCCCGCGCTGCGGCGGGTGGCCGAGCGGGGCGACGGCTGGATCCCACAGGGAACGCCGCGCAAGAAGATGCCCGAGTCGATCGCGTACCTCCGAGCGCACCGGGACGAGGTGCGGCCCGGCGCCGATCCCGAGATCGGTGTGATCACCGAGGCGATGTACGTCGGCGAGCCGGAGTGGGAGGTCGCGCGCGGCACGATCACCGGCCCGCCCGAGACGATTGCTGCATCGATGAACGAGTACGGCGCGATGGGCGTGTCGCACCTGCAGGTGCGATTCCAGTCGCGCTCGATCGATGAGCTGTGCGACCAGATCGAGCGCTTCGGCGCCGAGGTCGGGCCGCACCTCACCCGCTGACCGCTGACTCTGGAGTCGCACTATGGCGATGCTCGGTCTCCGATACGACCTCCGTGCACCGAGCTGGGGCCCGGCGACGCACGCCGAGCTGTATGCCGCCTGCCTCGACCAAGCGCGGTGGGGCGACGAACGTGGACTGGACTTCGTGATCCTGTCCGAGCACCACGGCGCGGACGACGGATACGTGCCGGCGCCGGTGACGATGGCGGCCGCGGTCGCGGGACGCACGAAGCGCATCGGCATCAACATCGCCGCCATCCTCGTGCCGCTGCACGACCCGGTGAGATTGGCCGAGGAGCTCGCGGTGCTCGACCTCGCCAGCGGGGGCCGCGTGACATTCGTCGCCGGCGCCGGCTACCGGTACGAAGAGTTCGAGATGGCCGGCGTGGACCGCAAGCAGCGCGGCAAGTTGCTCGAGGAATACATCGACGTCATGCGCACGGCGTGGACCGGAGAGCCCTTCGAGTGGCGCGGTCGCACCGTGCAGGTGACGCCGAAGCCGGTGACGCAGCCGCACCCGATGATGATGATCGGCGGCTCCACCGAGGTCGCGGCCCGGCGCGCCGCGCGTCTGCGCCTGCCGATGTTCCCCGCCATCGGTGACCCGAAGCTGGCGGACATCTACAACGAGGAGTGCGGCAAGGTCGGGTTCGAGAGCGGGATGATCAGCCTTCCGGTCGGCCCCGGGTTCGTGCACGTGGCGGAGGACCCGGAAGCGGCGTGGGCCAAGATCGGTCCGCACGCGTTGCACGAGGCGCAGGTGTACGAGAGCTGGCAGACGCCGGGGCAACGATCGGCGGTTGACGTGCACGCCAAGGACGTCGACGAGGTGCGCAAGAGCGGCGTCTACCGCGTTGTCACGCCCGACGAGTGCGTCGACCTGGCGGGGGAGCTCGGCGACTTCGGCACGCTGATCCTGCACCCGCTCATGGGCGGCATCCCGCCCGACGTCGCCTGGGAGAGCCTCGAACTGTTCGAGCGCAAGGTGCTCCCACGACTCAAGGGCGCCGCGGTCTCGTGATGCGTCCCTCACCCGGAAATATTCCGGGTGACGCACGCATCTACCGGAGCTGGTCGGTGTAGCGGTCGGTGCCGGGGACGGTGGCGAGGAACGGGGAGACGAACAGGATGCGGCCGACGCCGCTGGCGTCGAACTCCGTGCCGAGCCCGCCGAAGCGGTCGTCGAACACCTCGAGCGGGTCCTCGTCGAGGAAGTAGAGCTGGAGGAACCGGTCGGTCTCCTCGTTGCGGGGCACGTCGCTCGGAGCGTCCTGGAACAGTGGCACCGGTGTGAACGCCGTCATCACCTCGGCCGGGCACGGTCGCCCGCCGAACCACGCGACGACGTCATCGTGCGTCTTCCCGTCGGCGACCTCGCCGATGACGGCGACGAGCCCGGAGAAGTGGTGGTCGAGCGCGAGCTCGGCGGGGACTCCGTCCGGGCGCGCGTGCTGCTCGTCGAGGAAGCGGTACATGAGCGTGTGGATGTGGTCGCGC
>JBKPDG010000041.1:0-10959 GCA_046727755.1 Actinomycetota bacterium | reverse complement strand
GGCGCGCGACTTCGCCGGTGCGCTGCGGCGCTCCGACGGCCGGCTTGCCGTCGTCGCCGAGATCAAGCGGCGGTCGCCGTCGAAGGGTGACCTGGCGCCCGACCTCGATCCGGCCGTCGTGGCGAAGGCGTACGAGACGGGCGGCGCGGCGGCGCTGTCGGTGTTGACCGATCGGCCCTTCTTCGGCGGGTCCGTCGACGACCTGCAGGCGGCGCGGGCCTCGGTCGAGCTGCCCACACTCCGGAAGGACTTCACGATCGACGAGACGCAGGTGTACGAGTCGCGGGTGATCGGTGCCGACGCCGTCCTCCTCATCGTCGCCGCACTTCCCGACGATGGGCTGCTCGCCGGACTGCGCGAGCTCGCCGAAGAAGTCGGCATCGTGGCTCTGCTCGAGGCGCACGACGACGCCGAGCTGGACCGTGCGCTCGCCGCCGACGCCACCGTCGTCGGCGTCAACGCCCGCGACCTCGGGACGTTCGGCGAGGATCTCGGTGTCGGCGAGCGGCTCGCCGACCGTATCCCCGAGGACGTCGTCGCGGTCGCCGAGAGCGCGATCCGCGCCCCCGAGGACGCCGGCCGTATGGCCCGAGCCGGGTACGACGCCGTCCTCGTCGGGGAGGCGCTCGTGCGCAGCGACGACCCGACCGCGCTCGTCCGAGCAATGAGCGGGCACTCGGTGCGACGGAGGAGTAGCCAGTGACGCGCATCGTCTTGTCGGAGGACCAGATCCCGGCGGCGTGGTTCAACGTGTTGCCGGTGATGCCCGAGCCGCTGCAGCCGCCGCTGCATCCCGCGACCCGGGAGCCGGTCGGGCCCGATGATCTCGCGCCGCTGTTCCCGATGGCTCTGATCGCCCAAGAGGTGTCGACCGATCAGTGGATCGACATCCCGGGCGAGGTGCTCGACATCCTCCGCGTCTGGCGCCCGACGCCGCTCGTGCGCGCCGAGCGGCTCGAAGCGGCGCTGGGCACGCCGGCGCGCATCTACTACAAGGACGAGTCGCTCTCGCCCGCCGGCTCCCACAAGCCGAACACCGCCGTCGCCCAGGCCTTCTACAACAAAGCCGAAGACGTACAGCGCCTCACGACCGAGACCGGCGCCGGGCAATGGGGGAGTGCGCTGGCGTATGCGTCCGCGCAGTTCGGGCTCGAGTGCAAGGTCTACATGGTGCGGGCCTCGTACGACCAGAAGCCGTACCGCAAGATCATGATGGAGACGTGGGGGACCGACGTCGTCCCGTCACCGCTCGACCAGCCCGACCACCCCGGGTCACTCGGTCTCGCGATCAGCGATGCGGTGCGCGACGCGGCGGGTCGCGACGACACGCACTACTCGCTCGGTTCGGTGCTCAACCACGTCTTGCTGCACCAGACGATCATCGGGCTCGAAGCCAAGGAGCAGCTCGCGCTGGCCGGCGACGCGCGACCCGACGTCGTCGTCGGCTGCTGCGGCGGGGGCTCGAACCTGAGCGGCATCGCGCTGCCATTCGTTCCCGACGACGGTGTGCGCCTCGTCGCCGCCGAGCCGTCGTCGTGCCCGACCCTCACCGAAGGCGCGTTCGACTACGACTTCGGCGACACCGCGGGCATGACGCCGCTGCTGGCGATGTACACACTCGGCCACGACTTCGTCCCGCCTCCCATCCACGCCGGCGGGCTGCGCTACCACGGCGACGCGCCGATCGTGTCGAGCCTCGTGCGCAGCGGGCGCATGGAGGCCGTGGCGTACCCGCAGGGGAAGACGTTCGAGGCCTCGATCCAGTTCGCCAACGCGGAGGGGAAGCTCCCGGCGCCCGAGACCGGGCACGCCATCCGCGCCGTGATCGACGAGGCGCTGGCCGCGAAGGAGACGGGGGAGGAGCGGGTGATCCTGTTCAACTACAGCGGCCACGGGCTCCTCGACCTGTCGGCCTACGACGACTACCTCCACGGACGCCTGATCGATTCTTAGTCGCCGTCGCAAGCTCCGGCTTTGCGGCCGCGGTCGGCAAAGCCGCCGCCGCCGCGCTTAGTCGCCGTCGCCGCGGCCGAAAGCAGACCGTCCACCAACTCACGGGTTCGGTGCGCTACCTATAGAGGGCTGGCGAATGCGACCCGCTGGAGTGGCGTCAGGCGATGTTCATCAAGATCTGCGGCATCACGACCGAGAAGGACGCGCTTCTCGCGATCGCGCTGGGCGCCGACGCGCTCGGCTTCGTCTTCGCGTCCGGCAGCCCCCGCATGGTCACCGTCGACGAAGCCAAGGCCATCGTGAAGCATCTGCCGTACGACGAGGTCATCACGCTCGGCGTCTTCCGCGACGAACGGCCCGAGCGAGTGGCTGAGATCGTGAACAAGGTCGGACTGAAGGGCGCGCAGCTCCACGGACGCGAGCCGACGGCCGAGGTCGTGTACGTCCGCCAGCGCGTGCCCCTCGTCATCCAGGGCTTCGCCGTTGGCGACCCGGCGATCTCGATGGCGCCCGACGGGCCCGCCGACGCCGTCCTGGTCGACGCGCCCCACCCCGGTTCCGGGCGCGCGTTCGACTGGGGTCAGGTCGACGGCGGGTTGGATGGCGCGCGTCTCCTGCTCGCCGGGGGCCTCACGCCGGACAACGTCGCCGAGGCGATCTGGCGGGTCCGGCCCTGGGGCGTCGATGTCTCGACCGGCGTCGAGACCGCCCCGGGCAGCGGTCGCAAGGACCCACGCAAGCTCCGCCGCTTCATCCAGACGGCGCAGGCGGCGGGCGCCGCCCTCGAGCACGAAGCGACGAACAACAACGGCTACCGGCCCTACGACTGGCAGGCCGAAGGCGCCTGAACCGACGTCCGTTCAACGCGCGCGGCGGCCGTAGTGTGTCGCCATGCCCGCATCGACTCCCCCCACCGCAGCCGCGGCCGGCACGATCACGATCGGTGGTGACCTCACCGTCAATCGACTCGGCTTCGGCGCCATGCGCATCACCGGGCGCGGTGTTTGGGGCGCGCCCCCTGACCTCGACGAGGCCAAGGCGGTGTTGCGCCGAGCCGCCGAGCTCGACGTGAACTTCATCGACACCGCCGACTCCTATGGCCCCGAGGTGAGCGAGAACCTCATCGCCGAGGCGCTGCACCCGTATCCCGACGACCTCGTCATCACAACGAAGGGCGGTCTCGAGCGACCCGCCCCCGGACGGTGGCCGGCCAACGGGCGACCGGATCATCTCAAGGAGGCATGCGACGGCAGTCTGCGACGCCTACGGCTCGAGCAGATCCCCGTGTATCAGTTCCACCGGCCGGACCCGTCGGTGCCGTTCGGCGAGTCGATCGGCGCGCTGCTCGAGCTCCAGCGCGAAGGAAAGGTGCGCCACATCGGGTTGAGCAACGTGACGGTCCAGCAGCTCCGGGAGGCACAGCGCTTGACGCCGATCGTGTCGGTCCAGAACCGCTACAACCTCTCCGACCGCGGTTCGGACCCGGTGCTCGCGGTCTGCGAGGACGAGCAGCTGGCGTTTCTCCCGTGGGCCCCGATCCAGGACCACGAGTCGGACTCGGTGGTGCGCGAGGTCGCGGGTCGCCACGGCGCGACCGTTCACCAGGTGGTGCTCGCATGGCTGCTGGCCCGCTCGCCGGCGATGGTGCCCATCCCCGGGACGGGCTCGGTCGCGCATCTCGAGGAGAACGTCGCGGCCGCCGGCATCCAGTTGAGCGCGGACGAGGTGCAGTCGCTGACGAACCGCGACTGACCGGCGCGTCGAAAACCGCGTGCCGGCGGCGCCACGCTCTGGTGGAATGCGGGCTCGCCTCGGGAGGATCTTTCATGGGCGTGGTCTTCCGTGTCCGGGCACGCACGGTCCGGACGCGCCGGTCGGAGACAACTCGGCCAGCACTTCCTCGGTAGCGGTCGACTCGCGTCACAACTCGTCGCCGACGCCGGTGTCACCGGTGACGATCGCGTCGTGGAGCTCGGGGCAGGCCGCGGGATGCTCACGGGCGCGCTCGCCGAGCGCGCCGCGCATGTGCTGGCCGTCGAGCTCGATCCGAAGCTCGTCTCGGTGCTGGCCCGGCGTTTTGCGCGGGTCCGCAACGTCACCGTGCTCCAGCTCGACGCGCGAGATGCACCGCTCCCGGCGAATCCGTATCGCGTCGTTGCCAACCTGCCGTTCGGCATCACCGGCGCCGTCCTTCGTCGGCTCCTCGACGCACCGGCGAGCGGACTCGAGCGCGCCGACCTGATCGTGCAATGGCAAGTGGCCCGAGAGCGAGAACGAGTCGGCGATGCTCCGCCGACCGACCTTCTCGGCGCACGGTGGGGACCGTGGTGGGAGTTCCACCGCGGTCGTCGACTGCCCGCCGGATGCTTCCGCCCGCGGCCGTCGGTCGACGCCGCGGTGCTCGTAGTGACGCGGCGGGCACCGGTGTTGCTTCCGATCGCGGCGAGCCGCAGGTATGCCGCGTTCGTCACTCGGGAGTTCCGATCCAGCAGCCGCGCGCGAGACCGCAGTGTGCGTGAATGGGTCGAGCTGTTCCGGGAGCTCGCTCGCTAGATGCGACGCTTCGCTACGCGGCGGCGAGGACGCGGGCCCGGTGCAGGATCTCGGCGGAGAAATCGTGATGCTGCTTGCGGGCCTCCGTCTCGGCTTCCGCGAGCATCTCGACGTCGTCGTCGGCCCACTCCCGAATCGCCGACGCCGCCTCGTCGACGCCTCCGTGGCGGTGCATCTCCGGAGCTAGGAAATCGCAGACTCGAATCAGATCACCCAGGTCGTGCTCATGCTGGCTCGCGCCCTCGATCAGTGATGCCTCGAGCGCTTCAGCCCGGGTGAAACCGGCAGGATGCGGGGTATCTGAACGCTTCATGGCGCCCCTCCTCCGTCCGCGTTCCTGGCATCCTCCCCGGGAAGAAGGCGCCGGGAAACCGCTGGTCGCGCCCGTACAATCCGCTCATGCCAGCGCCCGTCCGCGGTGAACCCGTCCGCCTCGATCCTCCCGGTCCCGAGCCGGTGGGGCTCGGCCGGTACGGGGAGTTCGGCGGCCGGTTCGTCCCCGAGACGCTCGTGCCCGCCCTCGAGGAGCTCGAGCGGGATTTCCGGGCCGCGTGGGCGGACGACGCCTTCCGCGCCGAGTACAGCGACCTGCTCACGACGTACGCGGGCCGGCCCACGCCGGTCACCGAATGCCGGCGGCTGTCGGAGCGTCTTGGTGTGCGGGTCCTGCTGAAGCGGGAGGACCTCACGCACACCGGTTCGCACAAGATCAACAACGTGCTGGGCCAAGCGCTCCTCACCCGGCGTATGGGGAAGCGGCGCGTGATCGCCGAGACCGGCGCCGGTCAGCACGGCGTGGCCACGGCCACCGCCGCCGCGCTCTTCGGCCTCGACTGCACGGTCTTCATGGGCGCCGTCGACATCGAGCGTCAAGCCCTCAACGTCTTCCGAATGAAGCTCCTCGGCGCCGACGTCGTGCCTGTCGAGTCCGGTAGTGCGACCCTGAAGGACGCGATCAACGAGACGCTGCGCGACTGGGTAGCCAGCGTCGAGACGACCCACTACTGCATCGGTTCAGTCGTCGGGCCCCATCCCTTCCCTTGGATGGTGCGCGAGTTCCAGCGCATCGTCGGCGACGAAGCACGCGAGCAATGCCGCCAGGCCCTCGATGGCGCCGACCCCGACTACGTCGTCGCCTGCGTCGGTGGCGGGTCGAACGCGATCGGGACGTTCGCGGGGTTCGTCGATCTGTCCCACGTGCGCCTCGTCGGTGTGGAAGCCGGAGGGCTCGGGCCCGAGACGGGCAAGCACGGCGCGTCCGTCAATCGGGGGATCCCGGGGGTGCTCCATGGCGCTCGGTCGCTGTTCCTCCAGGACGAGGACGGACAGATCCGCGAGGCGCACTCGATCAGCGCCGGGCTCGACTACCCCGGCGTCGGTCCCGAGCATGCGCAGCTTGCGGCCACCGGGCGGGCCGAGTACCCGTACGCCACCGACGACGAGGCGGTGGCCGGTTTCGAGCTGCTGTCGGTCACCGAAGGCATCGTGCCGGCGCTCGAGCCTGCACACGCCATCGCGTGGCTGGCGCGTGAGGCCGGCGGGTCGGTGCCGGCCGGCGCGACCGTGCTCGTCACCTTGTCGGGGCGCGGCGACAAAGACGCGGTCCAGGTGGCCGAGCGCGTCACCGGCGAGCAGCTCGGGTGAAGCTCGAAGCCCACCTGCGCGAGCGACGCGACGCCGGACGGCCGCTGCTCGCGCCGTACATCACCGGCGGTCTCGGATCGGGATGGCTCGACGTGGTGCGCGCCGTCGCCGACGCCGGCGCCGACGCCATCGAGATCGGGATCCCGTTCTCCGACCCGGTCATGGACGGACGGACGGTCCAGGAAGCATCGCAACGCGCCCTCGATCTGGGCGCCACGCCGGCGAAGATCGTGGCCGAAGCCGCCCAGCTGGACGTGAACGTCCCGCTCGTAGTCATGACGTATTACAACGTCGTCGCCCGAGCAGGCGCCGAGCGGTTCGCCGCCCAGCTCGCCGACGCCGGGATCGACGGCGCGATCGTGCCCGATCTGCCGTTGGACGAGCTCGACGGCTGGGGCGAGGCGGCCGACGCGGCCGGCGTCGAGACGGTTCTGCTCGCGGCGCCGACGACGCCCGACGATCGCCTGCGCGCGATCTGCGACCGGTCGCGGGGCTTCCTGTACGGCGTGTCGTTGCTGGGGGTGACCGGCGAGCGGACGACCCTCGCCGGCGAGGCGGTCGAGATGGGCCGGCGTTGCAAGGCGACCACCGACCTGCCGGTGCTGCTGGGCGTGGGAATCTCGACGCCCGGGCAGGCCGTCGCGGCTGCGAGGGCTGCTGACGGTGTGATAGTCGGGAGCGCGCTCGTGCGGCGGGTGCTGACCGGCGGGGGACCGGACGCGGCAGGCCGATACGTCGCCGAGCTTCGCACCGCGCTCGACAGCGCCGCCGGAGACTGAAGGAGCATCCGTGGACACCCGAACCATCGAGCTGGACACCGCGCACGGCCCGATGCCGCTGTATGAAGCCCGACCAGACGGCGAGGCCCGGGGCGCGGCCATCGTCGTCCAGGAGGCGTTCGGCGTGAACGCGTACATCGAGGACGTCACGCGCCGTTTCGCCGACCGCGGCTACCACGCGGTCGCGCCGCACCTGTTCCACCGCGCGGGTGGCGGAACGGCGCCGTACGACGACTTCGCCAAGGTCATCCCGCTGTACGAGCACCTCGACGACGCCGGGATTCTCGTCGACGTCGACGCCGCGCGTGAGCACCTCCACGCCGCCGGCTGGGAGGACGCGGCGCTTGGCATCGTCGGCTTCTGCTTCGGTGGTCGCGTCACCTTTCTCGTTGCGTTGCGCCGGGCGCTCGGGGCCGCCGTCGGCTTCTACGGCGGAGGCATCGTCACGCAACGATTTCCGCAGTTCCCACCGTTGATCGACGACGCGGCGACGCTCCGGACGCCCTGGCTCGGAATGTTCGGCGACCGGGACCAGTCGATCCCGGTCGAGGACGTCGAGCAGCTCCGCGAAGCGCTGCCGGCGGCACTGGTGGCCACGGAGATCGTGCGCTATCCCCACGCCGGGCACGGCTTCCATTGCGACGAGCGCGATGCGTTCGACGAGACGGCAGCCAAGGACGCCTGGAATCGGACCCTGGGCTGGTTCGAGTCGCACCTGGCGGTCTCGAGGTGAGAGACATGGAGGAGGCGCCCGCCTCCGAGTGCGATCTCTGCGAGGCAGCGCGGATCACTCCCTGGTACCACGAGGACGAGGTCTGCTGGATCGCCGAATGCGAGATCTGCGCAGTCCCAATGGTGGTGTGGCGCGAGCACGGGAAGGAGCCGTCCACGGCCGACCTCGAGCACATGCTCGACCAGCTCGGCCGCGTCGCCGCCGAGCAGCTCACGGTCGAGCACTACGTCGACGACAACATGCGGAACATCCCCGATCACTTCCACGCCCACGCCCGTCCCCGGGGCGGGTTCTTCGGGCACGGGTTCCGTCGGGCCTAGCTCAGCGCGACCGACCACGGCGACGACCCCGAGGGCTACGGTGAACGGCAGCGGAGCCCAATCCGGGCGGGACGCCGGAGCGTAATCACCATGTGGGCTGTGTCCGACGATGCGCTGCTCGCGGGCCTGGCGACCGGCGACTCCGACGCGGCCGCTGCGTTCGTCCAACGGTTCCAGCGGCGCGTCTTCGGGTTGGCAGTGACGATCCTCGGAGACCCGCGGGCGGCCGAGGACATCGCCCAGGAGGCTTTCGTGCGGGCGTGGCGCCACGCCGGCGCCTACGACCCCCGGCGCGGGACGGTGGCGACATGGCTCCTGACGATCACCCGGAACCTCGCCATCGACTCCGTGCGGGTGCGCCGCCCGGTCGTCGTCGATCCCGACTCGATCCTCGCTCTGAACCTCAGCGCCGGCGGGCCGTTGCCCGACGAGCTCGCGGCGCTGCGCGACGATGCCGACCGGCTGTGCGCGGCGTTGATCCAGCTACCGGTCGAGCAACGGCGCGCGCTTGTCATGTCGGGCTTGCTCGGGCACACCGCCCGCGAGGTGAGCGAAGCGGAAGGCATCCCGCTGGGCACCGCGAAGACGCGCATCCGCACCGCGCTGCTCCGCCTGCGGTCGGCGTTGACCGAGGAGCGCGCCGAATGAGGCGGCATCGATGAGCGGATCCATGTGCGTCGAGGTGCGCGAGCTGGCGCCCGAGCTGGCGTTGGGAACCGCCGGTGGTCCCGAGCGTGCTGAAGCGCTGCAGCACGCCAGCGAGTGCGGACCGTGCCGGGCCCTGATCGGCGAATTGGCCGAGGCCGCCGACGCCTTGCCGCTGCTCGCTCCGGAAGCCGAGCCGCCGGCCGGGTTCCAGGAACGTGTGCTGGCGGCCCTGAGGGCGCCACGACGGCGCAATCGCCGTCGTCTCGCCGCCGTGGTCGCGGTCGCTGCCGCGGCAGCGACGATCGTGAGTATCGTCGGCGTGCGGGTCGTCGAGAGCGTGCAGGAGACGAACGGGACGAGCACGGCAGCGAGCGCAGTGCGCTCCGCGCAGATGACGGGCGCCAACGGGCTCGACGTGGGCGACGTGTTCGTCTCGAACGGTGCACCCGCGGCCGTCGTCGTGAACGTGAACTACTGGGTGCCTTCGGGCACGTACGACATCGAGTTCCGCTCCGGTTCCACCTCGAAGCGTCTCGGCGACGTGAGGATCGACGACGGCCGCGGGTCGTGGGGCGGCGTCGCCGAACTGCCGAGGTCGGCGACCGGTTCGATCGCGCTCGTCGACGCCGACGGCGACGTCGTGTGCGAGGCCCGCCTGATGCCCGTCAGCTGACCGGGCGTCACCGCACGGGTTGGCCGACGCCCAGCAGGTTCCCTTCGCTGTCGCGGAACCACCCGCCGCGCTCGCCCACGCCCTTGGACGGGTAGTTCCCCTCGACGTCGGCGATGCCGTTCACGGTCTTGAGCCCGGGAACGTCGACCTCCTCGAACACCACGCCCTTCCCGCGCAGCTCGGCGACGACGGCCTCGATGTCGTCGACCTCGAACGCCATCTGCGTGCTCTCGCCCGAGGCCCGGCCAGTCGACTGGAACAGCACGAAGTAGCTGTCGCCGCACCGGTAGCGCAGCCCGCCCGGCCGTTCCTCGATGGGCTCGAGGCCGAGCTTCTCGGCATAGAACGCTCGCGCCCGCTCGAGGTCCTGGGCGGGAAGGCGAGTGGCGACCTGGCTGTCCTGTAGCAATGCCATACAGATACGACCTCCTCGATCACCGATGCTCATCGCGTCCTGGGAGGTTCTACTCCGATGCGAGCAGCCGCTCCCGCAGGAACACCAGCACCTGCTCGAGCGCGGCGCGAGTCGGATGGCCGGGCTCGTCGACGAGATCGAGCGTGAGCACCGAGTGCGCCCGCCTCTTGATCCCATACGGGTTGCCGCGTGAGGAGTCGATCTCGACGGCGATGAACGCGTCGCCCAGCTCGCGGCGCAGGGTCTCGAATCGCGCGGGCGGCACGTAGGCGTCGGCCGAGAATCGCAGCCCGAGCACGCACGCGCCGGCGGCGGCGCGCTTCTTGACCACCTCGAGATCGGCGCCGCTGATTCCGACGGCGGCCTTGCGCTCCTTGCCAACGGGAAACGGGAGCGACGGCTGGCTGAGCACGGGCGCCAGCATCGTCTCGTCGACCATCATCCCGAGCGCGAAGCCACCGGTGAAGCACATGCCGATCGCGCCGACGCCCGGGCCGCCGCACTCGATGTGCGCCTCGGCGGCGAGCCGTTGCAGCCAGCCGGTGATCGGGCTCGTGCGGTCGAGCGCGAGCGTCGCGAACTCTCGCGACACGCACGCGGGCACGATCGAGCGGAGCGTGTAACCCCAGCCGAAAGGCTTACCGGGCGTGCCGAACAACGACGGCATGTAGACGGTGAAACCGGCATCGATGACGCGCCGTCCGAACGCGATCACCTCCGGGTGCAGGCCCGGGACCTCGTGGATCACGATCACCGCCGGGCCCGCGCCGGAGCGGAACACCTGGCGGCTGACGCCGTCGTGCGTGAACGTCGACTCGGTGAACCCCGCCAGCGCGCCCTCGGGCATCGTGCTTCATACCTCCGAGGGGCTGACGTCGTCGAGCTCCCGATCGGCGGGCTCGGGGAGCCATGGCATCACGAACGCGGCCGCGAGCAGGGGCGCGAGGCCGCAGAGGGCGATGGCGGGGCCGAGTCCACCGACGACGTCCTCGAGGTTGGTCGCCAGCAGCAGGCCGGCGGCGGATCCCGCCACCGCGCAGACAAGGAGCAGCGCGTTCGACGTGCCGCGCACCTCCGTTGGGAACAACTCGGTGTCGAAAGCGGCCAGCACGATCGCGGCACCGCTGGCGGCGACGATCGCGAACGTCGCCGCGAACCAGATCACCGCGCCGTCCCCGAGGAAGAACGTCATCTGACAGACGGTTGCGACGGCGAGACCGACGATCGCGACCGGTCGGCGG
>JBKPDG010000040.1:0-5744 GCA_046727755.1 Actinomycetota bacterium | reverse complement strand
CCATCGGGCCATCCCTCCAGCATCTCGTCACAGAGCGCGGCGGGATCGGCCCCGGGAGCGTCGACAAGGGAGCGGATCGAATCCAGGAGGCGCCGCCGCGCCCCGAAGTCCACCGGGCGGCGATTGTCGGGATCGACGAGGGTGAGATCCCACAGCTCCGAGCCCTGGTAGAAGTCGGGGATGCCCGGCGAGGCGACCTTGAGCAGCGTCTGCGCCAGCGAGTTGACCATCCCATGACGCGCGACCCGCCGGGCGAAACCGTGGATGTCCGCCACCAGCGGGGATCCGGGGGCCAGCACGCCGGCCACGAACTGCCGGACCGCCGCGTCGTACTCCGCGCTCGGATTGGTCCAGCTCGTGCGGAGTTTCGCCTCCCGGGTGGCCTTCTCCATGTACGCGGCGATGCGGGTCACGAACGCGGGATCGGCGGCCTCCCGATCGTCGAGCGGCCAGGCGCCGACCAGCGTCTGATAGAGAAGGTACTCGTCGTTTCGCTCCGGCGCCACGCGACCATCGACCTGCCGCCGGAGCCGGCGTGTGCGCTCGTGCCAGCGACGCACCGCCTCGCCCCACTCGCCCGGGATCTCCGACAGGACGCTGATGCGACACCGCACGTCTTCCCCGCGCTTGGTGTCGTGGGTGGCGGTGGCGAGGAGCGACTCGGGCCAGCGGCGCCGCTCGGCGTTGTGCGCGTGGAACGCGGCGGGAGACTCGCCGAACCGCGCAGGGTCGCTGCCGACCTCGTTCAACGAGATCAGGCGGTTGTACCGGTAGAGAGCGGTGTCCTCAACCCCCTTGGCCGTGACCGGCCCGGTCGTCTGCTGGAAGCGCATGACGAAGTTCCGTCGCGCGCCGATCTCGCTCTCGGGGGCGCCGTCGGGAGCTCGCAGGAGGAGCGTGTCGCGGACGAAGTCGAAGATGGACGGCGAGAGCTGCGGGTTCCGGTGGCGCGCGTCGGCCACCGCGCGCTCGATGTAAGCGCGGTCGCGCGGGCTCACCTCGGCCCCCCGGTCGCCCACGTACGTCCGGTAGACGGGAAAGGCCGCGATCACCTCCCGGATCGCCCGCGCCAGGCTGTTCAACGTGAAGTCGCGGGACAGCCGGTTGGTCTCGGACAGGCGGTCGAGCTCGAGCCCGAGCTCGTTGATCTCGCTCGCCATGGTCGTCTGCATGATGAGCCGTTTGGCGTCGTTGACCACGTCGGCCATGGTCGGTCTTCGGCCGGTGAAGCGGTGGTAGAGCAGGGTCATCCGCCGGGAGGCCTTGCTATCCACGAAGAGTCCGTTGACCGAGGCCAGGAAGTCGTACCCCGTGGTACCGACGATGGTCCACCGGTCCGGCAGGGGCTCGTCCGGCTGGAGGATCTTCTCGGCCACGATCCAGAGGGGAGCCCCTTCTCGTCGCGCCCCGCTTGCGGCGGACTGGCCGCGATAAAGCTCGACGAGCGCCGCCCCTTTCGCCTCGTCCAGGTCCGGCCGGAAGCGAGCCGCGGTGAGTTGCACCGCACGCTCCTGGAGTCGGCGGAAGTAGTCGCCCGGCCCGTACAGGCCGTCGGGGTGGTCGATGCGGAGGCCCGTGACCTTGCCCTCGCCGATCAGACGTAGCACGAGGCGATGGGTGGCCTCGAACACCGCCGGGGATTCCATCCGGATCGCGGCCAAGTGGTTCACATCGAAGAAGCGTCGGTAGTTCACCTCCTCGCCGGCGACCCGCCAGTCGGCCAGCCGGTAGACCTGAGCGGCGAGCAGCGTGTCGAGCGCGTCGAAGCTCCGCGGATCGCCCGGGGTGCCATTGAAGCTCCGCAGCGTGTCCTCCAGGACCTCCCTGACCTCTCCGGACTCCTTGATCAGCGTGGCCAACCGCCGCTTGACGATCTCCTTTTCCCGGAGCCGCTCGGCCACCCGGACGGGGTCGGTGACGGTCTCTTCGGGGAGGTGGTCGATGGCAGTGAGGATGCTCTGGAGCTCCAGGAAGTGGAGATGCGTCGGTCCGAGCCGCTCGGCCAGGACGTCGAGTCGGTGGGCCAGGACCATCCGATAGCTCCGCGGCGCCACGGGAAGCCGGGCCCCGGCGTGCCGGATCACCAAGGCGCCGTCGACCAGCTCCAGGACGAGCTGCTGCGATTCGAGCACGCGGCCGTACTGGTCGGGCAGCACGGGCAGCAGCACGCGGTTGCGCAGCTCGACCTTGATCGGCGCCCAGTTGATATCGAAGAAGCTCGCGTATGGCGAGCTCGGCCCGTTCTCCAGCACGTCCAGCCAGAACGGGTTGGCGTCCCCGGCGATGCTCATGTGATTGGGGACGACGTCGAGCACCAGACCGAGGCCGCGCGCGGTGAGAGCGGCCGCCATCCGGTCAAACGCCTCGTGGCTCCCGAGCTCCGTGTTGAAGGCGTTGTGGTCGGTGACGTCGTACCCGTGGGAGCTTCCAGGTGCGGCCTTGAAGCAGGGCGAGAGGTACGCATCGCTGACGCCGAGCGCGTCGAGGTATCCGGCGAGCGCCGCCACCGCGTCGAAGCCGCACTCTGGCCCAAGCTGGAGCCGGTACGTCGCGCGGCGCGGACCGCGGTCCAAGCCGGCTCGCACCTGGCTCAGGAGCTCGAACAGCTCGCTGGTCTGGTCCATTGGCTGTGCTGGAAATGTTCTCCGGTGCGCCGGGCCACGTCGAGGCTCGCCCGGCCCGTCGTCTCTCCCAATTGTATCTGGGGCAACTTGGATCTGGCGCAGCGCAGGCGCGAACCGTCCGCCCGATCATCCGCAGGATGGCCGCATGCAAGGACAACACCAGAGTGGGCCTTGGGCGTGGCCCCCCGACGACGCGGAAGTTGCGGACGGAACTGCCCTCGGGCCGATCAGATCTCTTCAATCGGGGCGAGGTCGGTGCCGGGCAGGCCAGGCGGTGGGGTCGAGGCCCCCCGGTTAGGATTCAGAAGGAGCGGATCAGCCGCTCCACCCGTTCGTCGTGGCTCTGGAAAGGGTCCTTGCACAGGATGGTCTCGCGCTCGGGGTCGTTGAGCTTTAGGTAGACCCAGTCCACCCTGTAATCTTTGCCCTTCAGGTTCGCCTGGCGGATGAACTCCCCGCGGAGGCGCGCCCGTGTGGTCTGCGGCGGCAGGTGCTTGGCCTGCTCGATCGCCTCGTCGCTCGTGATCCGATCGACCAGGTCGCGCCGCACGAGCCGGAAGTAGAGACCACGGTCGGGCCGGATGTCGTGGTACTGGAGATCGATGAGCGACACCTTTGGGTCGCGCCACGACGTACGATTCCTGGCCATGAAGCTCTCGATCAGCTCCTTCTTGATGACCCAGTCGACCTCGCGGTTGAGCTGGGTCGGATCGTCGCGGAGCGTCTCGAGGACCGCCGTCCAGCGCAGGAGGACGTCGCGGGTGACCGGATCGGTATCGATCGCGCGCACGTAGCGGGTCGCGTGCTCGAGGTACTCGAACTGGAGGTCGAGCGCGCTGATGGTGCGACCGTCCTTGAGCCGGATCGTTTCTCGCAGCGTCGGGTCGTGGCTGATGTCGCGGATGGCCTGCACCGGGGACTGCAGACTGTAGTCGCGGTCGAAGTATCCGTCCTCGATCATGTCGAGGATGAGAGCGGTGGTGCCCACCTTCAGGTACGTCGCGATCTCGGACATGTTGGAGTCGCCCACGATCACGTGGAGGCGGCGGTAGCGCTCGGCGTCCGCGTGCGGTTCGTCGCGGGTGTTGATGATGGAGCGCGATGAGGTGGTGGCGCCCGAGATCTCTTGGCAGATGTGCTGCGCCCGCTGGCTGAGGCAGTAGTGGAAGCCGCGCGGCGTCTGCAGGACCTTGCCGGCGCCGGCGAAGATCTGCCGCGTCACGAAGAACGGGATGAGGCCCTCGGCCAGGCGCTGGAAGGAGACATCCCGGCTGACCAGGTAGTTCTCGTGGCAGCCGTACGAGTTTCCCGCGGAGTCCGTGTTGTTCTTGAACAGGAGGATGTTGCCGGAGATGCCATCCTCTCGCAGCCGCTTCTCGGCCTGGTGCAGCAGGTCCTCGACGATGCGCTCGCCGGCCTTGTCGTGGGTGACCAGCTCCGCCAGGTTGTCACACTCGGGCGTCGCGTACTCGGGGTGGAAGCCCGTGTCGAGGTACAGCCGGGCGCCGTTCTCGAGGAACACGTTCGCGTTCCGGGCGCCGGGGATGACCTTCTCGAACAGGTAGCGGGCCACGTTGTCAGGCGAGAGCCGACGCTGCCCGTTGAGCGTGCAGGTGAGCCCGTACTCGTTCTCCATCCCGAAGATGCGGCGCTTCATGGTGGGCCAAGGGTAGCAGGGGCGGGCAACCGGTGCAAGAAAGCGTCGATCGGAACCAGCCGGCCGCGTGCTACGCGGAGCGAAGCCCGGCGAGCATCTGATGCACCGTCTCCACCGGGATGCGACGGAACTTTCGCCGGGTCTTCGTGCGGTCGAGCACCGCGACCTCGAGGTCGCGCTCGGTGAGAGTCTTGTTCTGGGTGACCATCAGGGCGCGGACCCCGAGCTGGAAGGCGGCAGACAGCTCGAGCCCCTCCTGGAAGTGCTCCTTGAGGTAGCGCCGGATCTCGTCGGACTGCCCGCCCATGGCCGCGTAGTTGCGCTCGTCCTCGATCGTCCCGTCGTACAGGATGTGGTAGATCTCGTTCTTCGACCCATTCTGGTCGGCCACCTCGCACACCAGGAGCTCGACCTCGAATGGCTTGATGTCCTGGGTGAATATGTTCCCGAGACCCTGCGAGTAGGCGTTCGCCAGCGACTTGGCGCTCACGTCACCTCGACTGTAGGAGTACCCCTTGATGTCGGCGTGGCGGACCCCGGCGACCCGCAGGTTCTCGAACTCGTTGTACTTGCCGACCCCGGCGAAGGCGATGCGATCGTAGATCTCGGAGATCTTGTGGAGCAGGGTGGAGGGGTTCTCGGCCACGAGCAGGATACCGTCCCGGTACTCGATGGCCACGATGGCCCGGCCGCGGGCGATCCCCTTGCGGGCATACTCCGCCTTGTCCTTCATCATCTGCTCGGGCGAGACGTAGTACGGCAGCGGCATCAGGGCTCGCCCCCGACCATACGACGGCCGCGATCGTGTCGGCGGCTCACGCAGGCCTCCGCTCGCCCAGGATGGTCTCGCAATGCCGGCGGACCTCCTCGTCCGGCACATCCGCGATCCCGGAGCGGGTGATCGTCTTCACGCTGGGAAAGATCCCACGCTCCAGGTCGACGCCGCCGGTCCCCAGGTCCTCGTCGGCCGCGTCGAGCAGCGCCTCGACCGCCGCCCGGATCGCCTCGTCGCGCGCCATGTCGCGACGGAAGCGCTTCTTCAAGGAGTCGCGGGCGTCCTTGCCGCCCGAGCCCTGGGCGAAGTACTCTGCCTCCTCGTACCGTCCCCCGGTGACGTCGTACTTGAACAGCCGTCCGAGTCCCGCCCGCTCGTCGAAGCCGGCGAAGATCGGGACCACCACCAGGCCCTGCATGGCCATGGGAAGGTTCATCCGGATCATCTGGCCGAGACGGTTGGCCTTGCCGTCGAGGGTCAGGCTCTCGCCCTCCACCTTCTCGTAGTGCTCGAGTTCGGTCTGAAACAGGCGCGCCATCTCCATGGACGGTCCCGCCGCCCCCGCGATGCCGACGGCGGACAGATCGTCGGCCTTGTAGATCTTGTCGATCCGGCGGTGGGCCACCTGGTAGCCCTCGCTGGCCTGGCGGTCGCCGGCCATCACCACGCCGTCCCGGTAGCGGAGCGC
>JBKPDG010000039.1:0-6031 GCA_046727755.1 Actinomycetota bacterium | reverse complement strand
ACCGCGACCACGCCACTGTCGAGGCTCTTCACCGTGCGCTGCGAGAGGCGGGAAACACCCAGATCCTTCCACTGGTCCTCGACCTCGCGCATCCGTCCCCCGGCCTGGGCTGGCGGGGAATGGAGCGGCGCCCGATCGAGGGGCGAGGGCGACCCGATCTGGCGTTGGTCCTCGCCTTGATTCATCACCTCTCGATCACGGCGAACGTGCCGCTGGCCGAGATTCTCGATTGGCTTCGCAGCCTCGATCGAGCTGTCGTGCTGGAGTTTCCCACGCGCGAGGACCCCAAGGTGCAGGGTCTGCTTTCGGGTAAAGGGCAAGGCTCGAACGGCGGCTACGAGCTCGAGACCTTCGAGCGGCTGCTTGGGGAACGTTTCAGCATCCGGCGGCGTGAGCCACTTCCCTCCGGGACGAGGATCCTCTACCACCTCCACCCTGCGTGAGCTGGCTCGGACAGAGGTTCGGGGCCGTTGGGCTCCGCGAGCTGCTGCTGGGGGTCGGCCACCTGTCTGCGTTATGGGCGTTTGCCTTCGCGCAGCCACTGCTGGACCTGCTTGGGAAGAGTCCCGAGTTCTTCGTGGCCCGCCAGAACACCGCCGGAGACATCGTAATCTTCGCGCTCGCGCTGACAATCGTGCCGCCGCTGCTGATGCTGGTCGCGGAGGCGCTGGCCACGCTGGTCGACCGCAGGGCATATCGCGCGCTCCATCTGGCTTTCGTCGCGCTCCTCGTCGCGGCGATCGCTCTACAGCTCGAAAAGCAAGTCGTCTCCGGCCCGGCGGCCCTGATGATCGGGATCGCGCTCGCGGCCGGCGTCGGAGTCGCCTACCTGCTGTGTCGGGGCGGCTTCGTGCGACAGCTCCTCAATGTGCTCGTGATCGCGCCGCTGGTCTTCCTGGCGATCTTCCTCTTCTTCAGTGCCACATCTGAGCTCGTGCTCCCCCAAGACGAAGCCGAGGCGCTGGAGACCGAGGCGGGCCGCGGTACGCCGGTCGTCCTGGTCATCTTTGACGAGCTTCCAACCGCGACCCTCATGAACCGTCGTGGCGCAATCGATTCTCGCCGTTTTCCGAACTTCGGCCGCCTCGCATCGAGTTCCACCTGGTACCCGAACAACACGACGCCCGCCGATTTCAGCCCGCGGGCGGTTCCCGCGATCTACACAGGTCTCGCGCCGGGGTACGAGCGGCTGCCGATCGCTTCCGATTACACGAAGAGCATCTTCACGCTGCTCGGCAACATCTACGAGCTGAACTCGGTTGAGGCCGTGACCAGCGTCTGTCCTGAGGCGCTGTGCGGCGAGGTTCCGCGCGCCTCGAGGTTCTCCCGCCTGAGGAGCCTGGCCGAGGACCTGAAGTACGTCTCCGGTCGCTTGCTCCTGCCCCCATCCCTCGCCAACGATCTGCCCAACGTGAGCACGACGTTCGGGGACTTCGGCAACAACGCGGACGAGGACACCCTCGACGAGTTCGCCCGCGACCTCTTCCAGCCCTTCGACCTGGGCGACTTCTTGGATTGGCTGTCACGCATCGACTCCGCTCAGAGACCCACTCTTCATCAGATTCACCTCGAGCTTCCGCACGAGCCCTTCCGCTATCTGCCTGACGGGCGCCGCTACAACGAGACCGACATCTCGAATCTGGCAAACAGCAATGGCACCAAGTGGGCGGTCGGGCCACCCGGCATCGCCAGCGTGGTTCAGCGCCACTACCTGCAGACCGCGTACGCGGATCGCCTGGTGGGACGGCTGCTGACCCGGCTGCGGAAGACGGGGATCCGGGAAAGGGCGCTGGTCGTGGTCACCGCAGACCACGGGATCTCCTTTCTCCCGGACGAGAAGCGGAGGGTGACCGTGCCCGCGAACTTGGGCGGGGTGGCAAACCCGCCTCTCTTCATCAAGTACCCGGGACAGCGACACGGCAAGGTCTCGCGAGTCCACACCGAGACCGTCGACATCCTGCCCACGATTGCCCAGATCCTCGGGGTCGAGGTCCCCTACCAGACGACCGGCGCGCCGGTCTCGGAGGCACGAGTGGGGGATCCGGTGGTGGTGCAGAGCGCATCGCGTGAGACGGTGAGAGCTTCCTGGCCCAAGTTTCTGTCCCAGCAGCGGGAGGTGGTGCGGCGCCACCTCCGCTGGCTCGGTGACGGCGGCCTGTGGTCCTTAGGCCCGCGGGCGGACCTCCTCGGGAAACGCGTCCCGCCGCTATCGAGTGGCGGCGGTGGCTCAGCGACCATAGGGGTCGCCGATGCGGAGGAGGACCTCGATCCGGCCGCGGATCCACTGCCCTTGTTCGTCGAGGGAGAGCTCAGTGGCGTCGACGCCAATGACGTGATCGCGATCGCGGTCAACGGCAACGTGGCGGCGACCTGCCGAGCCTTCCGCTTCGAGGAGGAGCTCCGCTACGGCGTCGTACTGCCTCCCTTCTCGCTACGCCGCGGCGAGAACCGGTTTGGCGTCTACCGCGTGCGCCCGGCCGGCGCCCTCGAGCCCCTCGGCGGGAGCTGAGGTGCGGAGGCCGCTGAGCGCGCTGGCTGCGGGAGGCCTCCTGCTTTGCGTAGCCGCGGCCTCGGCCCGCGCGGCTCCGACGATCGCCGCCGCAGGCGACATCGCCTGTCCTCGCAGCCACCCGGCCTTCGACGGCGGTCACGGGACCAGCAACAAGTGCCGTCAAGCCACGACCGCCAAGCTGCTCCTAGGCGGCGGCTACTCGGCGGTCCTCCCGCTCGGGGATCTGATCGACCCGGATCCGACCCTGCGGAATTTCCGTGGGGTCTACGGGCGTACCTGGGGAAGGTTCAAGCGAAAGACCCATCCTGCCCTGGGCAATCACGAGTACGCGGTGCCCGGCGCCGGCGGCTACTTCGATTACTTCAACGGTCGCGGGGACAGGCACGGGCGGGCGGGGCGGCGTGGAGCCGGGTGGTACTCATACGAGGTCGGCCACTGGCATCTCGTTGCGCTCAACAGCAACTGCGGAGAGGTCGGCTGCGGCCCTCGCTCGAGCCAGGTGCACTGGCTCAAGCGCGATCTGAGACGACACGCCAAGCGCCGCTGCGTCTTGGCCTACTGGCACCACCCCCGCTTCTCCTCGGGCTTTCACGGGAACGACGAGCCGACCGGCACCTTCTGGCGGGTCCTCTTCCGAGCGCGCGCGGACGTGATCCTCAACGGGCACGACCACCTTTACGAGCGATTTGCCCCCCAGACCCCGTCCGGATTGCGCAACGTCGGCCGCGGGATCGTCCAGTTCACGGTGGGAACCGGCGGACGATCACTCTTTCCCATCGGAGCCGCGAGGAGCAACAGCGAGGTCCAGATCGCAGGACGGTTCGGGATCCTTCGCATGCAGCTCGGGCGGGAAGACTTCAGCTGGCGTTTCCTCTCGACCCCTGGCGACGAGACCCTCGATCAGGGGCGGCAACACTGCACGCCACGCTGATGTAGATCGCAATGCGTGGTACCAGTTTGGTACCGGGCGGATCGTCCTAGCTGTCCAGATCGTCCACGGTCGCGACGCATGGACGGGAGGGACGCTCCGGGACACATAGACACTCGAAGTCGCTCGGCTGGGGGGCCGAAAGGTCGCTGGTTCAAATCCAGTCGCCCCGACTAACAAATGGCCTGCAAATAGGGCCTACCCGTCCTGGGTCCCGCTGCGCTCGCTCCGCGCTGGGCGGCTCAGGGGCCCAATAAGGGCCCAATTTGCGCGGGCGGAGGCCATCACGCCTCCCCTTGTGGAGCCCAGAGGGCGAACGGCCCCCAAGCTCATGCTTGTGGTCCAGGCGGTCGCCGGTTCGAATCCGGTCGCTCACCCCTCGGGAACCGCTGCAAATGGCCACATCGGGCCGACGCACGGGTGATGGGGGCTCGATCGAGGGCTCCAATGTGGCTTCAATTTCGCTCGTCCGGGCTCATAACCCGAAGGTCGCGGGTTTGAATCCCGCCCCCGCTGTAGAGAAAGGCCCTGGTAACGGGCCTTTCTCTTGTCTAGTGGCCGTTCCTGGGCTCCGGTGCGGGTACCAATCGGGCTACCAAATCCCCCGGCCCCTGCCGTGTTGCCCAGGCCGGGTTGTTGCTGCGATTTGGCTCTAGCAAGCAGAACGCGTGTCTTCGACCGCATCATGCGACGCCGGATGAGTCCTTTGGCTGGCTGCTCGACAGGTAGCAGACCGTCATCGCGGCCTCGGCGTGAGCCCGGATCTTCTAAGCCGTGGGGATCGCAGGTTCCAATCTGCCGAGGGCGTCCTATCTGCGTCACTCGCCGGATCTCGTCCGGGTCTGGACCTTGGTGGCTAGACCGTTGCCCTGCGGTTCGCATGGCCCTCCGAGTCCACCGAGAACACGGTTGGTATCTCGTCCGGCGGCGCGTCAGGGCGAACGCGATGGATGCCCGTCGATACGGCCAGCTGCTCCACCGCGTAGGCGTCAGCGCCGATGCCGGCGGCCTCGGTGGCGCCGATCTCCTCCCAGCCGCTTGGCGACTCACGCGAGGCCCGCTCGACCACGTACTCCATCGCCGTCAGCTCTCCGACTCGGATTGCGCCCGGCGCAGCATTGCTTCGGCCATTTTGCTGGCTCGCTCGAGGTCTCTGAGCCGCCCGGGGCTTGTCAGCCGCGGACCATGGAGCTTCGCCTTGTAGAGCCGATAGCGGTCACGCGCGTGCTTCGCCTCTGCGGCGAGTTCCTCCAGCCGTTGGCGTCTTGCCTGTGCTGGGCCGTATTCCATCAGGGCCACTAAAGGGAGCCGCCCGCGAGCGAGCGCGGGCGCCCCCTCCGAAGCGATGGCTCCAAGGTAAAGGTCTCGGTAGCAACATCGGTGTCTCGATCATGGCTGCTGATAAATGAGCTCACCCGCTGCCGCGTCAAGCCCACCACCACTGCGACTGCATCTCGCTTGTAATCGGCCCGGGTGAGCTTCCTGACGCCACGGACGGTGTCGCGGGCCTGCGGAGCGATCATGCTCCTGTTGAAGTCGCCCACGGCGTCAGCGAGCACGCAGGTGACGACGTTGCCGCGGATCTCGGTTCGCCCGTTGGTCGGCCGCTTCCCCGCGTAGAGCGTCCATAGCGAGGTGAGCGATTTGGTCAACGCCGCCGAAAGCGTTGGGAAGTCGGTCATGGCCGAGCGCTCCTCTCCGGGCGATCGACGGGAGCGCTTGAGGCGAGCGCCCCGCCTAGCGGCTGATAACCCGGCACGGCGCTCTCGGGTTGGCTCGCCCGACCCCGGTCGTGAACGCGGGCGACCTCCTCCAAGACGGCGGGCCGCCTGGCAAACTTCCGCTCGTAGGCGCGGACCTTCTTGATCGTGGCCAGGTCGGCCTCCTTGAGCGCAGCCACGATCTCCTCGACGCTTAGAGCGTCGTAGCCTGGGAGCGGCTCGCGGCCACGCATATAGCGCAGCCTGTCCAGGACGGGCGCCCGGTCCTTATGACCGCGCTCGTAGCTCTCGACCGCCTCGAGCTCGATCTGTGAGTGGTCGGAGAGCCGATCTCTTACCTCTTTCTGGTCGAGGCCGTCATAGCCGGCAAACGGGGGCCCGGCCTCGTCGACGAGATCGCCCTGGGCCGCCTCCGCGACTGGATCGGGCTGCGCATCGCCGGCCGATTTCGAATCGGCCGAGGTGTCACGGCCAAAGAGTCGGCCTTGGAGGAAGCTGAGGACTGTCATGGTTTGAGTCCCTTCCCAGCGATCCCGCCGAGCCAGATGACGGGGCGAGATCGCTGATAGAGACATAGTGTAACATAGATTCATGAATTCACTTTCCGGAGTGCAAGAGCAAAGGTCGTCCCCGACGACCGTCCGCTGGGACTTTCTGACCAACCACGCCCACGTCCTCCTGTCCGTCTCCCAAGACCCTGGCATCCGGCTACGCGACATCGCCGCGGCGGTGGGCATCACCGAGCGCGCCGCCCACCGGATCCTGTCCGAGCTGGTCGAAGAGGGCTACGTGCTGCGCGAGCGACACGGGCGGCGGAACCGCTACAAGGTCAAGCCCGAGCTTCCCCTGCGGCATCCGCTGGTCCAGGAG
>JBKPDG010000038.1:0-11374 GCA_046727755.1 Actinomycetota bacterium | reverse complement strand
CGCCCGTCGCACCTGGAGCTCGTGCACGGTCGTGACGACGACCGTCGACGGGTCGATCAGTCCCGCTTCCGCCGCCACCGCCAGCTCGAGGTCACTGAACCCGCCACCGTTATCCGCCTCGCGAGTGCGTGACCGCGCCGGGCGACTCGCCAGACGGTGCGCCGAGCCGGCACCGCTGATCCGTCCGAGCCCCTGCTCGCCTCGCTCGCTGAGCTCGCTCGGCTCGGGTTTCCGACCCGGGTCTCGGCCGGGCGGGCCGCACTGCTCGGACGCACCGCCCGCCGGCCGCCCGTCGCTCCCACGGGAGGGAGTCGACGCCGGTCCATCGGCGCCGGCGAGTTCGGGTACCTCGGGCCCACAGCCGAAGGCCGTGGGGCCGAGAGCCCGCATGTCCGAGTCCGCCGTCGATGCGGCCGGCGTCGGCTCCCGTCACGCACGCCCCGACGAGTGGCGCGATCTCGTGCACCCCTATGGCCGCGACACACGCGCATCCCGTACTGACTGTCGTCGCGCAATTGGGCCTTGGCGGCAAGCAGTGTGGCGTCGCCGCTCGCGTCGGCATCGTGACGTCGGGGCACCCGCGCAGCGTACGGGCGTAGCGTGTGGCGCTTCCGTCCTCGACAGTTGCCGGGAGGCTCGATGCCCACACACCCAGATCACACGTACCGAGTGACCGAGGTCGTCGGGACCTCGACCGACAGCGTCCAGCAGGCGGTCCGCAACGGCGTCTCGCGCGCGAGCGAGACGCTGCGCAATCTCGACTGGTTCGAGGTGACCGAGATCCGGGGGTGGATCAACAGCGGAGAGGTCGGGCACTTCCAGGTGACGATGAAGATCGGCTTCCGTCTCGAGGACTGAGGTGCACGCCGTCGCACTGTTCGACCTCGCTCACCAAGCAGCTGCGTAGGATTCGCCCCGTGGAAGACCGCATGACTCCCGGGCTGTACCTCGAGATGAGCGACGTGCCCGGTGTCGAGTACGCGGAGACGCGCGTTCCCGAAGTGCTCGCGCATGGCAGCGCCACGCGCGCCACCTGGTGGGAGAACGCCTGCAGGGACCGCGCGGATCTTCCCCGCAAGCTGCCGGAGTTCTCCCTGCTCGGCGTGTACGAGGTGGGTGACGGGTTCGCCGCTCCGTCGACGCCCGACGGCGTCAGCGGCCACCACTTCCGGCGCACGCCCCGCCCGGGCCAGGGGTGCCTCACTGGTCGCCCGACCCTCGGGATCATGCTCGTGCTCATCAGCCCCCGGCGGCCGGAGCAGGCGCAGGCGCTGCGCGACTGGGCAGACTTCGTCCACATCCGCCATATCGCCGAGGCCGGGGTGCCCGGCTACTCGATGATCACCCCGTACGAGAACGTCACCGGCGGCGACCCCCGGTTCATGCACTTCTACGAGATGGACACCGACGACCCGGAGGGCGCGTTCCGAACGATGACCCCGCTCGTCAGCGAGCGGATCGGGCAGCCCGGAACGACGGCGTGGGACGGGTGGGCGAACACACCCGAGCTGCGCATCATGTACGTGAATACGTTCCGGCGGCTGGGCGAACGGTCGGCGTGACCGAACCGTCCGACTTCTTCACCGTCGTTCGCACGCAGCGCGCACACCGGGCGTTCACGGAGAATCCGGTCCCGGACGAGCTCGTCGAGCGCGTGCTCGAGGCGGCAACGTATGCGCCCAGCGCCGAGAACACGCAGCCGTGGGTGTTCATCGTCGTGCGCGATGACTCGGCGCGGGCCCGGATCGGCGAGCTGAACCGGCAGGCCTGGGAGGGCGGCGGACGCGACTTCTCCCGCCCGCGCCTGACCCCAGAGATGTTCGCGAAGGTCGAGGCGGGTGCGACGGGAGGGATCGCCAATGCGCCCGTCCTCGTCTTGGTGTGCGGCGACACGTCGCGAAGCGTCGGGGCCGTGCTCGAGTCGTCCGTGTGGCCCGCCGTGCAGAACCTGCTGCTCGCCGCCCACGCGCTCGGGCTCGGCTCTGCCTTGACGACCATCACCACGGTCTTCGGCGACGAGCTGCGGTCACTGCTCGCGCTCCCCGGCCACCTTCGGCCCCTCGGCGTCGTCCCCCTCGGCTGGCCGGCCAGGCGGCTCGGTCCGCCTCGCCGCGCGCCGGTCTCCGAGAAGACGTTCCGCGACCGCTACGGGACGCCCTGGCGCTAGTACCCCTCGTCGGCGTCGACGACGTGCAGTACGGGCTCGCCGGCCTCGTACCGACTGAGGTTGTCGACGAAGATCTCGAGGGTGCGCGCCATGCCCGAGGGAGACGCCCACGAGACATGCGCACTGAGCCGGACCTTGGGATGCGAATAGAGCCAGTGGCCTTCTGGCAACGGCTCGGGGTCGACCGTGTCGAGCGTGGCCATCGCGACACGGCCGTCGTCCAGCGCGACGCGGAGCGCCTCCTGGTCGACGAGCGCGCCCCGGGCGATGTTCACGAGATGCACGCCCGGCTTCACGAGCTCGAGCGACCGCGCATCGATGAGATGGCGCGTCCGCGGCGTCGCCGGCGCCGCCAGCACGACGTGGTCCGCTACCGGGAGCAACTCCTCGAGCGACGCGACGACCTCGACCCCGTCGAGCGGGCTCGGCTCGGGACGGCGGCGCAGCGCCCGCACCTGCATGCCGAACGGCAGCGCCCGTTCCGCCACGGCCACGCCGATGCCGCCCAGCCCCACCAGTCCGAGGGTGCGGGTGTTCAGCCATCCGAGCGGAGCGAAGTTCCAGTGCTCCGGCGGCTCGTGGAGCCACGTCTCGGGCAATCGCTTCTCGAACGCGAGCATGGCGGCGAGCACGAACTCGGAGATCGGGATCGCGGACGCGCCGCGTGCGTTCGTGACCGTCCGGCCGTCGAACAGCTCTGGCGGGAAGCTGTCGATGCCGGTGCCGGCCAGATGCACCCATTCGACGCGCTCCGCGTACTTGAGGGTGTGAGGACCCCAACCGCCGAACAGCACGTCCGCGCGGAGGTCGGGCGGCGGCGGGTCGGCGCCGGCATCGATGACCTCGACGTCGGGGACCGCGGCTCTCATCGCCTCGGCAGCCTTCGGTCCGAGCTGGTTGATGACGCGCACGGCCACGACCGAAACCTATGTCAGAAGGCGCGGGTCACTGACCTCCTGCAGTCTTGGCGGCGCTCATCTACGTCATAGGTATGTAGGCGGCGCCAAAGCGTAGGCTCCGCCCGATGCGCGCCGAGGTGGTCGCGGACGGGATCGTGTTCGGCGAGGGGCCGGTGTGGGTCCCCGACGGCGTCCCCGGCGGGCCCAGCCTCGTGGTCACGAGCGTCCCCGCGGGCGCGCTGTACCGCGTCGGAGCGGGCGGCGGCAGTGCCGAGCAGCTCGCCGAGACGGGCGGCGGCGCTAACGGCGCCGCGCTGGCGGCCGACGGCAGCATCGTGGTGACCCAGAACGGCGGCATGGACTTCTCGAAGCTGCCGCTCGCCGTCGACTATCCGTACCACCCGACGACACCGGGCCTCCAGCTCGCGACCCTCGACGGCGGCGTCCGGTACCTCGCCGACGAAGGCCTCCAGGCTCCCAACGACCTCGTCGTCGGTCCGGACGGCACCGTCTATTTCACCGACCCTCCGCATTTCCCTTTGCCGCCCGAACCGTCGGGGCGCGTGATGGTGTACGAGCCCGACGGGGGGCTGCGAGTGTTCGCCGAAGGATTCATGTATTGCAACGGCATCGCGCTGGACCGTGATAGCGCGCTCGTCGTGGTCGAAGGACGCGGGCTTCAGCGTCTCCTCCCCGACGGCGGGCGCGAGTGGATCGTCGAGCAACTGGGGCGCGGGGGCGGCGACGGCTTCTGCCTCGACGTCGATGGCAACTACTACGTCGCGGCCACGGTCGACCACGGCGTCCGCGTCGTCGATCCGCACGGGAAGGAGCTCGACTTCCTCGCCCTCGACGGCGACGGCGTCACGACCAACTGCTGCTTCGGAGGCGCCGACGGCCGCACGCTGTTCGCGACCGATGCCATCCCCGGCCGCGTCGTCGCCTGGGAGGGCCTCCCGCAGCCCGGGCTGCCGCTGCATACGTGGCCGGGACCGGGGTGATCAGTCCCGGTCACGGCGACGGCACTCGGCTTCGGCGTCCCACCCACCCACATGCGCGGCGGCTCCGCTTCGCTCCGCCGCCGACACGCCTCCGCTCGAGCACCGTCGCCCTGACCTAGATCAGCAACGGGCGCACGCGGGCGGCGAGGTCCAGGGCCCAGGCGCGGGGGTCGGCGAGGGGCCAGCCCAGCTCGGGTAGGTCGAAGTACTCGACGCTGAGGCGGCCGCGGTATCCGAGATCGCCAAGTCGGTCCATCACGGCGGCGAAGTCGACGACGCCGGTGGGGTCGTCGACGTGGACCTGCGTCGCGCCCGGGCGGCCCTGGCGCAGCTGGACGTGATCGGCGTACGGCAGCAGCTCGAGCGGGTCGCCGTCCCAGTCGGCCACGTGCCCGGTGTCGACGAGCAGCCGCAGGCCCGGCACCGCGTCCATCATCGCCCGGCACGTCTCGGCCGAGTTGACGACCGCGCCGGCCCACGGCTCGAGCAGCGCGCCGGGTGCGTTCCGGAACGACGCGACGGTGCGCTCCCACACGCCCGGGCCGGCGCGCGGCGCGGGCGTCGAGCACCAACCCGGACGCGGCTTCGGGAACGCGGTCGGGCAGCCGACCGGCAACGGGAGGGTCGTCGCGTCGACGTCGACGAGCACGTCGACGTGCTCGAACCCGTCGGTCGCGGCGAGCCGGGCGCGCTCCTCGACCGGCCGCGGCGAGTAGACGATGTCGACGACGCCGAGCGGGATCGCCACGCGGCTACTTCTGCTCGCCGTACTCCATACCGCGCGGCATGACCATCCCGACGTGCTGGAGGTGCTGGCCGAGGACCTGGTCGAACTGGGCCGCGACCTGATCGGCGTCCCACCCACCGTCGCGCCACATCCACGCGATCTGCTTGGGATGCTGGAAGATGGTGTACGCGTAGTCGGTGCGGCCGAGGATCTGCCCGTTGACGTGGCTGGCCCGCTCCGAGGCGACGAACGCGACGAGGGGCGCGTTGAGCGCCGGGTTCTGCTCCGGCGGGGGCTCGGCGCCGGTCCGCTCGAACAACCCCGCGGTCATGCGGGTGGCGCCGGCGGGTGCGACCGCATTCACGGTGATGCCGTACTTCCCGAGCTCGAGCGCCCAGATGAACGTCATGCCCATGAGGCCGGCTTTGGCCGCGCCGTAGTTCGTCTGGCCGAAATTGCCCCGCAGTCCCGCCGACGACGTGATGTTGATGATGCGGCCGTACCCGGCGTCCTTCATCACCGATGCGGCGTGGTGGGCGCAGTTGAACGAGCCCTTCAGGTGGACGCCGATCACCGCGTCGAAGTCGTCCTCGTTCATCTTCAGGAGCGTGCGATCGCGCACGATGCCGGCGTTGTTGACCAGGATGTCGAGTTGGCCGAAGGTGTCGACGGCCGTCCGGATGATCCCGGCGGCGCCGTCGAAGTCGGCGACCGAGTCGTAGCTCGGCGTCGCCCGACCGCCGAGCGCCTCGATCTCCTTGCAGACCTGCGCGGCCGGGTCTTCATCGGCTCCCCGACCGTCGAGGCTGACGCCAACGTCGTTCACGACGAGCCGGGCGCCCTCCCGGGCCATGCACAGCGCGAACTCGCGCCCGATGCCCCGGCCCGACCCGGTGACGACGGCCACCCGTCCGTCCAGCACCCCCACGGCGCTCAGCCCCGCCTCGGGACGGCCGCGGTTGCGGTGCCGGTCAGCTTCGCCTCGCCGTCCTGATTGACGACTTGGCATTCCACGTCGACGAGGCCCACACCGCTCTCGTCGCCGTCGCGCGTCCCGGTCACCGTGGCGGTGCACGTGAGCGTCTCGCCCGGCCAGACCTGCTTCGAGAACCGGACCTGGTACCGGCGAAGGGCGGCCGGCCCGAACCAGTCCTTCAGCACTCTCGCCATGAGCCCTGCGGTCAGCATCCCGTGGCCGAACACCGACGGGTTGCCGATCGACGTCGCGACCGTGTCGTCGTGGTGCATGGGATTGAAGTCGCCCGAGGCACCCGCGTACCGCACGAAGTGCGTGCGCGAGATGTTCTCCACGACGAGGGGCGGGCCTTCGTCGCCGACCGACAGGTCCTCGAACGTGGGCGCGGTCACGGAGCTCGGCACGAGCATCCCTCCTGGTCACGACGGTTTGCGGAGCGTACCCGGGAACGGGACAAAAGGTGACACGCGTGTCGGGTACGCATAGCCTGAAGCGAGTGCCCCGGTCCAGCAACGCGAGCCGAAACCGGCCGCCCGCGACGCGCCCCACCAAAAACTCGGGCCGCCGGGACGCGACCGTTGACGGACGCGACCACGGCGCCGGCGCTCAACTCGGCACTCCGGCCCAAGGCCGTGAGCTGCGCGCCCGCGGCCGGCGCACGATGCGCAAGCTCCTGGACGCCGGGGTCGAGATCTTCGACCAGCGCGGCTTCCACGCCGCCCGCGTCGACGACATCGTCAAGCTCGCCAAGACGTCCCACGGCACGTTCTACCTGTACTTCTCCAACAAGGAGGAGCTGTTCCGCGCCCTCGCCCAAGAGGTCGCCGACGAGATGATCTCGCTCGCCGACTCCCTCCCGCCCGTCGACCCCGGGCCGGAGGGACGCGCCGAGCTGCGCGCCTGGCTCGCCCGGTTCGTCGAGGTGTACGAGCACTACGGGCCCGTCATCCGGGCCTGGACCGAAGCCGAGATCGGCGGCAGCGAGTTCGGGCGCCTCGGGACCGACGTGCTCACCGAGTTCTCGCGCGTCCTGACCGGGCGCATCCGGCGTTCGTCGTCACCCGACGTCAACCCGCAGATCGCGGCGCTGGCCGTCGTCGCCATGATCGAGCGCTTCAACTACTACGTGCTCTCCCGGCAGGTGGACGTGAGTCGCGACGAGATGCTCGACACGTTGGCGACCGTCACCCACGCCGGCCTGTTCGGCGGGAGCCCGACGCGCTACTGACCGTTCGGTGACGGCTGGCGCGCCTCCCCGGTCGGCAGCAGCCGTTCGCTGAGGTCGCCCATCTCCGCGACCGGGCCGCCATATGTCACGCGTCCTTTGACGAGCACGGCGACGTCGTCGGCGATGCTCAACGCATGGGCGACGTGCTGCTCCACGATGAGGAGCGTGGTCCCGGCATCGCGGATCGCAGCGAGCGTCCGGTAGACCTCGTCGACGACGATCGGCGCCAGGCCGAGCGACAGCTCGTCGCAGACCAGCAGCCGGGGCGGATCCGCCAGTACCCGCGCGAGCGCCAGCATCCGCTGCTCCCCGCCCGAGAGCGTGCCCGCGACCTGGCGCCGACGCTGACTCAACGGGGGGAACATCTCGTAGGCCCGGGCCAGCCCGCCCGCTGCGCCCGACCTGCCAAGCGCGCGGCGGAGGCTGAGCGTCAGGTTCTCCTCGACGGTCAGCGAGGCGAACACCGAACGCCCTTCCGGCGCGTGCGCGATGCCCATCCGCGCCAGGCGGTAAGGGCGCTCGTTCGTCACGTCCCGGCCCTCGAAGAACAGCTTCCCCTTCGTCGGCTTGATGAGCCCCGAGCAGACGCGCGCCATGGTCGTCTTGCCGGCGCCATTCGACCCGAGCAGCGCCAACACGGAGCCCTGGCGCACCGAGAGCGACACGCCGAACAGCGCACGGAACGGGCCGTACCCCGCTTGCACGTCACGTAGCTCGAGCATCGGCGCCACCAAGGGAGCGGAAGACTCCGGCGACGGCGCGGTCGCGCTCACACGAGCTCCCCGAGATATGCCTTGCGGACCGCCTCGTCGCTCATCACATCGGAGGTTGGACCCGCGGCGATCACAATTCCGAAGTCGAGCACGTAGAGGCGCGAGGCGAAGGCCTGCACCATCTCGACGTCGTGTTCGACGAGCAAGATGGCGGTGCCACGCTCGCGTTGCACTGCCTGCAGGGTTCGGACGAGGTCCATGGTCTCGCTCTGGTCCAGGCCGGAAGACGGCTCGTCGAGCAGCAGCAAGAGCGGCTCGGTCATCAGCGCGCGACCCATCTCGACGAGACGGGCGCTCCCGAGGCTCAAGGACTCGATGGGCGTATCGGCGACGGCGAGCAATCCGAGCAGCTCGAGCGTGTGGTCGACGCGCTCCCGCTCGTCAGCGGTGGGACGCGCCAGATTCAGAATGTCCTTCCAGAGGCGGCCCGAACCGAGGCGGGCCCGCTCGGCGACGAACAGGTGATCGCGGACGGTCATGCCGGTGAACAGTTCGACCCGCTGGAACGTGCGCCCGAAGCCAAGGCGAGCGCGGCGGTACACGGGCAACCGGGTGATGTCGCGCCCGTTGAACGCCACCCGGCCCTCGTCGGGCCGCAACATCCCCAGCAGGCAATTGAAGAACGTCGTCTTGCCCGCCCCGTTGGGGCCGATGAGCCCGACGGGCTCCCCGGGCTCCACCGTGATCGACACCTCGTCGAGCGCGGTAATACCCGAGAAGTGCTTGCAGACCCTGGTGGACTCGAGCAGGCTCACGACTCCACTCCCCCCGGGTTGCCGGCCCGGGCTGTCGCGACGGGTGCGGGAACGGGCTGCGCCGGAACAACCGCCTCACCTCCGCCGTCGGGCGGCGGCTTCCCGCGAGTGAGGAAGCGCTGCACCGCCTCGAGCGACCTGCGCTTGTTGAATTCGACAACGCCTTCGGGGTGCTTCGCGAAGGTGATGGCAAGAAGGCCGAACATGATGAACTGGTATCCGGGCGGCACGCCAAGCGCCTTGAAGATCTCAGGGATGAACGCGAACGCCAGTCCGGCCTGCACCGCGCCTTCGACCGTGCGTGCGCCGAGAGACACGACGATCACGACCCAGAACAGACCAAGCAGCACATTGAAGTTCGCCTGGTAGTTCGCCTGCGTCTCGTGGATCGCGAGGAGACCGCCTCCGAGACCCGCGATCCCCGCCGAGAGCGCGAACGCCACCACGCGGGATCGAGCGGGATTGATCCCGATCGCGGTCGCGGCCGTCTCGCTACCTCGCAGTGCCTCGAGATAGCGACCCGTGGTCCCCTTTCGAACGAGGATCACCCCAATGGCGACGACCACCAGCATTCCCAGCGCGAAGAAGAGGAACGCGCGGTCGCCGGCGAGGAACCCAGGGCGGGGGGCCCGGGTCGGGAGTTGGCCGCCGCCGACCCAGTCGAGCGGCACGAAGATGCTGTCGAACATCATGGCAAACGCGAGCGTTCCGAGAGCCAAATAGATGCCTCCGAGGCGCAACGCCGGGATCGCCAGCAGGCCTCCGACCGCTGCGGCCATCACCGCTCCGATCACCATCGTCAGTAGGACAGGGAGGCCGAAGTTGTCGGCGAGCTGGGCGGTGCCGAAGGCTCCGACGGCCGCGAAGGACGCCTGGGCCAGGGAGATCTGCCCTGCCATCCCGGTGATCACCGTGATCGAGAGGAAGATCAAGGCGAGAATCACGGACCGCGTGATGATCAGCAGCCAGAAGTTGCTGACCACGAAAAGCGCGAGGTACAGGCCGAGGGCGATGACGACGACGCCGAGCCCCCACGTGAAATACGTGAGCGCGCGCATCCGTTGCGCGGCCGCCAACCCCGGCGGCGGGGGGTCGACGCCCGAGAGTGGGTCGACGACCTCGCGTCGCTGTCGGAGACCGGGCCAGAACAGCAGCAGCAGGAACAGGGCGGCGAACGGCAACGACGGGCGCAGGCCCTGGGCCAGCACGCTGTCGCTCGGCAGGTAGCCACCGAGGACGCCCTGGGCGATGCCCAGCAGGAGTCCGCCCAAGAGCGTGAGAGGAATGCTCGTGAGCCGGCCGAAGGCGGCGGCCGCGATCGCCGCGATCAACAGGATGAGGAAGAACGGCGCCGCGAGCTGCGTCGTCGGGGCAAGGAGCACACCCGCCAGCCCCGCGAACACACTCGAGAGCATCCACGAGAAGGCACTGACGCGGTCGGCGTTGATGCCCGAGAGCTCGGTCATCCGCGGGCTCTCGACCACGGCCCGCATCCGGAGCCCGATCGTCGTGTAGCGGAACATCGCGGTCAGGAGCAGCACGGCCGCGCCGGTGGAGATCAGCGTCGCGACCTCGTTGCCCGAGACCTCGTACTCGCCGATCGTGTACACGGCGAACTCCAACCCCCAGATCGAGGGCGGGGCGAAGACCGACTCCTTGAGAAACTCGAAGTCGGGCAGCTGCCTCAAGATCTCGGGAAGGGCGACGGCCAGACCGAGCGAGACCACGAGCTTGGCGATCGCGGGTGCCGTGCGCAGATGACGGAACAAGAGGCGGTCGAGGATGAGCCCCACGAGCGGGCTCACGACCAACACGGCGAGGACGAACGCGGGGAGCAGCGGCCAGCCGTGATTGACGACGGCGTTGTAGAACACCGCCGCCGACACGAAGGCCTGGGCGCCGAACGCCAGGTTGAACACGCCTGACGTCTTGTAGGTCAGGACGAGTCCGATGCCGAGCAGCGCGAAGACGCATCCGAACGGGATCCCGCGGATGACGTAATCGACGAGATCGGTCACGCGAGCGGTCTCCCGTCGGAGCTCGGGACGGCCGAGCCCATCCTCACTTGAAGGTGGGCTTCGACTGCAGCTTGTCGGGCTGTGGGTTCTCCTGGAGGCACACGAAGGGCTTGCCCCCGGAACCGAAGGACGGAACGAACTTGCCGTTGTTGATCTTGGAGTACACGAGGCATCCCTCGGCCGCTTCCTGACTGTGCGCGGTCTGCCAGTTGATGCCGGGCAAGAGCCCGCCTGCCTTGTAGTCGGTCATGCTGTTGATCGCGTCGATGACCTTCTGGCGGGTGAACTCCGGCCCCGCGGCCTTGAGCCCCTGGTAGAAGAGGTCGGCGTTGATCCAGCCCGCGATCGAGTGCTCGTTCTGCTCGAAGCCGCCCCGCTTCATCCACTTCTCGAAGTCTCGGAGGCCCTTCGGCTTGTCCTTCACCTCGAGCGGTGTGAAGAACGTGATCGTGTAGGAGCCCTGGAAGAACCGGGCGTTCTCCTCGATGAAGCTGTGGGTGTACCCCTGCGGGAGGTACATGATCGCGTCGCTGCCCTGCTTCCTCAGCTCCCGGGCGACGGTCAAGACACCGTTCTGGTCCATGCACGTCGTGACGAGGTCGACGTCCTTGTCGACGATCTCCGAGACCGGGCCACTGACGTCGCTCACACCGAAGGAGAGGCTGGTGTCGACGACCTCGAGGTTCGCTGACGGGTACTTCTGGAACGACGCCTGGACGCCCTCGGCGCAGTCCGCCGACTGTTCGACGCTGTACGCAAGCAGCGCGATCCGCTTGGCCTTCAGGCGCTGCGCGAGCCATGGCAAACCTTGGCTCGGGCACGTGAAGCAC
>JBKPDG010000037.1:0-2975 GCA_046727755.1 Actinomycetota bacterium | reverse complement strand
TTCTTGACGATCCCGCCATAGGTCAGCGCCTGCCCCTCGGCGGTTCCGGCGCCGCGCACCAGGCCCGGCCGCAGCAGGGTGGCGAGGACCCCGAGCGGAACGCTCCGGAGCCGGCTCCGCTCGAGACGCCGGAGCCAGTCGGGCACCGGGAGGCGATACTGGTCCGGCGTCAGCTTCGGCGCGATCCTGGGGTTCAGCGCCGCCCACCCGAGGATGTAAGCGAGATAGAGGGCCGTGAGGAAGAAGCCCGGCAGCATCGCGGCGGCGTAGAGCTTCACGATGGACTGGCCGGCGACGGCCGCGTAGACGATCAGCATCACCGACGGCGGGATCAGGATGCCGAGCGTCCCACCCGCCGCAATCGCGCCGGAGGCGAGCCGGATGTCGTACCCTGCGTTGAGCATCGGGCGGAGGGCGATGACGCCCATGAGGACTACCACGGCGCCGACGATCCCGGAGGCGATGCCCCAGAAGGCGCACACGAGGAGCGTGGTCACGGCAAGCGACGCGGGGACGCGCCGGAACGCGAGCTGGACGCTGTGGAACATCCGGTCGACCAGCGCGGCCCGCTCCATGACGTAGCCCATGAACACGAACAGCGGGACCGAGAGCAGGGTGTCGTTGGTCATCACGCCGTACGTGCGCTGCACCATGAGGTCGAAGATCTGGTTCTGCCACCAGTGCTGACCGGGCGCCCAGAACGCGAGGTAGCCGAAACCCATGCCGAGGCCCATCAGCGTGAACGCCGTCGGGAAGCCCATCATGATGGCGATTACGATGAGCCCGAGCATGGCGAGGCCGAGCAGAGGGTCGCTCACCGCTTCGGCTCGTCCTCTCGGATGGCCCGCTCGTGCACGACGCCCTCCTCCATGACGGTCCGGTGGCGGGCAGCCTCGTCGATCGCCTTGGCGCCCTCCATGGCGGCGCGCCGGGATTCCTCGTCCACGTACTGGCTGTGGCCGAGCTGCGTGTCGATGACGTCGATCTCCTCGACGTCCTGGAGCCGGGCGGGCCACGCGCCGGTGCGCACGCACACGACGCAGCGCGCGATCTCGGCCAGTCCCTGCAACATCACCAGCATGCCGGCGATCGGGATCACCGACTTGAAGTGGTACACGGGCGGGCCTTCCGCGGTGACGGTCGAGTGCTCCCCGATGCGCCAGGAATCCGCGGCGTAGCCGTATCCCGCGTAGATCAGCGCCAGGATGCCGGGAACGAAGAACAGGAGGTACAGCGTCAGATCGAGCGCGGCCTGGGTGCGCGGCTTGAGGTAGAGGTAGACGAAGTCCGCCCGCACGTGGCCGGCCTGCGCCAGCGTGTACGCCCCGCACAGCATGAACAGCGTCCCGTAGAGCATGTTGTTGAAGTCAAAGATCCAGGCGGTCGGCGCGTTCAGGATGTACCGCTTGAAGACCTCGATGGAGACCACGAACGTCAGGGCCACGATGAGCCACGCGAAGGCCTTGCCCGACCAGTAGCTGAACCGGTCGATGGAGTGGATCAGGCGCTCGGCCGTCATGGGCTCCCCATCACCCGCCTAGAGGAGGCCGGGAAGAACAACGGACCAGCTGTCCGGCTCGCTCCGGACGGCTGGTCCGTCGGAGAGATGGCACCCAGCGAGCTAGCTCTTCTTCGCGAAGTAGTGGTTGTACGCCATGCGCGTGCTGACCTGGGTGTCAAGGAACCACTTGACCGAGCGCTCGGCGAACTGGCGCTGAGAGGCTTCGATCTCCTTGAACAACGGATTGTCTGCGGCCTTCTTCGCCGCGGCGGCGTCGTAGGCGGTGAGCTGCGTCTGCAGGACAGAGTCCGGGGTCTTGAAGAACCGGACCTTGTCCTTGGTCTGGAGCTCGACGTAGTCCTTCGAGTAGCGGTCGACCGCCTTCCAGGACATGTCCGCCGACGCCGCCTCGACCGCGTTCTCGATGATCGCCTTCATCTTGTCCGGGAGCGCGTCGTACTTGGTCTTGTTGAACGTGATCTCGAGCTGCTCGGCGTTCTGATGGTAGCTCTGCAGCATGCACACCTTGGACACGTCCGCGAAGCCGAGGATCCGGTCGGAGGTCGCGTTGTTGAACTCGGCGGCGTCCAGGAGGCCCCGGTCCAGTGCCGGCACGATCTCGCCGCCGGGCAGCGCGTTCACTGCCGCACCGAGGCCCGTGAACACGTCGATCGAGATTCCGACGGTCCGGAACTTGAGGCCCTTGAAGTCGTCCGCCTTGGTGATCGGCTTCTTGAACCAGCCGAGCGGCTGGGTCGGCATCGGGCCGTAGGGGAAGGACACGACGTTTGCCCCGATCGAGGCGTAGAGCTTGTTGAGGAGCTCCTTCCCCCCACCGTACTTGTGCCACGAGAGCAGCATGTTCGCGTCCATGCCGAACGCGGGGCCCGAGCCCCAGAGCGCCAGCGCCGTCTGCTTGCCGTAGTGGTACACGAGGACGCCGTGGCCGCCGTCGAGCGTGCCCTTCGACACGGCGTCGATCAGCCCGAACGCCGGCACCACCGCGCCCGCCGGCAGGACCTCGATCTTGAGGTCGCCGCCGGTCATGTCGTTGACCTTCTTCGCGAAGTCGTTCGCGTACTCGTGGAAGATGTCCTTCTGCGGCCAGGTGCTCTGCCAGCGCATCGAGATCGGTCCCTGCGCCTTGACGATGTTCGGGAAGCCGAGCGCGGCGGCGCCGGCTGCCGCCGCCGCGGCGCCCGTCAGGAATCTGCGCCGCGAGGCGGGGGTCGTGGCGAGCTGTTCACCCATGCCGCACCTCCTTGTGCCAGCGTAGTGACGGAGAGGATCGTGGCCTCGGATACCGTGATTCGCGACGCTCTCGCGGGCCCTCGGGGACGCCAGCCTCGCGCGATAGGCCCATTCTAGCGTCCCGCTCCGCTCGCTCGCAAGATGAGTCCCCGCCGCCAACCGCCCTCGACCCCGGAGCGCTCGCCGGCCCGTCCGACGGAATGCGGAGCGCCCAGCGGAGGTT
>JBKPDG010000036.1:0-17514 GCA_046727755.1 Actinomycetota bacterium | reverse complement strand
GCTCGCGCTTGGCCTGCTTCGCCACGGGCGGGGAGTCTAGGAGCGCAACCGCGCCAAATGGCACCGGGAAGCGCCACCCCGCCTGTACCGTGCGCGGCGTGGGAAGCCTGCTCGTCCAGAAGTACGGCGGCACGTCGGTGGTCGACGCCGATCGCATCAAGGCGGTCGCCGAGCACATCGTCCGCACCCGCCGGCAGGGAGATGACGTCGTCGTCGTCGTGTCGGCCATGGGGAAGACGACCGACGACCTCGAGAGGCTGGCGCACGGGGTCTCGCACGCGCCCGCCGCCCGAGAGATGGACATGCTCCTCACGGCGGGGGAGCGGATCTCGATGTCGCTCCTCTGCATGGCGATCCTCGACCACGGCCAGCCCGCGGTGTCGTTCACGGGCTCGCAGGCCGGCATCGTCACGGACACCACGCACCGGAAGGCCAAGATCGTCGAGGTTCGCGCCGATCGCATCCGCGAGGCCATCGCCGGCGGCGTGGTGGCCATCGTCGCCGGCTTCCAGGGCGTCTCCACCACCCGTGACATCACGACCCTCGGCCGGGGCGGGTCCGACACGTCGGCCGTCGCGCTCGCCGCCGTACTCGGTGCCCAGGCGTGCGAGATCTACACCGACGTCGCCGGTGTGTACTCCGCCGATCCCCGAGTCGTGCCCGACGCCCGGCGGCTCCCCCGTCTCTCGTTCGACGAGGCGCTCGAGATGGCCGCCACCGGCAGCGGCGTGCTCGCACTGCGCTCGGTCGAGTTCGCGCGCAACTATGGAGTTCCCGTCCACGTCCGCTCCAGCTTCAGCTGGGAGCCGGGAACGTGGGTGCGAGAGGAAGATCCCACGATGGAACAGGCGATCATCTCCGGCGTCACGCACGACACGTCGGAGGCCAAGGTCACGATCGAGCAGGTGCCCGACCGGCCCGGCATCGCGGCCACGGTGTTCCGCGCCCTCGCCGACGAGGACGTCAACGTCGACATGATCGTGCAGAACGTGTCAACCGCCGGGCACACCGACATCTCGTTCACCGTCCCGAACGACGAGCTGACGCGAGCGCTGTCGGTGATGGACAAGGTCGTCAAGGAGACCGACGCCACCGGCGTCAGCCACGATCCCGGCATCGGACGGGTCTCGCTGGTCGGGGCCGGGATGCGATCCAACCCGGGCGTCGCGGCCAAGATGTTCGAGACGCTCGCGCAGGAAGGCGTGAACATCGAGATGATCTCGACGTCGTCGATCCGGATCTCGTGCGCGGTGCAGGAACGCGACGTCGAACGAGCCGTGCGCGCGTTGCACGCGGCCTTCGAGCTCGGCCAGGAGACGGCGTGAACGTCGGCGTCGTCGGCGCGACGGGCGTCGTCGGCCGTGAGATGCTCCGCGTCCTCGAGGAGCGCGCCTTCCCGGTCGACGAGCTGCGCGTCTACGCGTCGCCCCGATCGGAAGGCCGCAAGCTGCCGTACGCGGGCCGCGAGGTCACGTGCGAGACGCTGCGCCCGGACGGCTTCGACGGGCTCGACCTCGTCATCGTCGACGTCGACGACCCCCTTGCCGCCGAATGGGCGCCGATCGCGGCCGCCGCCGGCACCAAGGTCGTCGACAACTCGGCCGCCTTCCGCATGGACCCCGGTGTGCCGCTGGTCGTGACCGAGATCAACCCGGACGACCTCCAACGGATGCCGAAGGGCATCGCGTCGTGTCCGAACTGCACCACCGCGGTGCCGCTCACCGCCATCGCCCCGTTGCACCGAGCCGCCGGGCTCCAGCGCATGATCGTCTCGACGTACCAGTCCGTCTCGGGCGCGGGGCAGTCGGGGTTGCGTGAGCTGGACGAGCAGTGGACGAAGGGCGACGGCCGGTCCGATGTCCTGCGGCGCGCCGGTGCGATCGACGGCGCGATCACGCCCGGCGAGGTCTGGGACCGGCCCATCGCCGGGAACGTGATCCCGCGGGCCGGGTCACTCGGCGATCGGGGCTACACGTCGGAGGAATGGAAGATGCTCCACGAGAGCCGCAAGATCCTCCACGCCGACGAGCTGCTCGCGACGGTCACTTGTGTGCGCGTCCCGGTGTACGTCGGTCACGCCGTGTCGGCGAACCTCCGCTTCTCCCGGCCGATGACGAAGGCGGAGGCCGTCGAGCTGCTCTCCACCGCGCCCGGCGTGCAACTCGTGGACGGCGGCGACGGGAATCCGACGCCGCTCGAGGCGGCCGGCATCGACCCGGTGCTCGTCGGGCGCGTGCGCGAAGATCCGTCGGAGCCGGGAAGTCTCAACCTCTGGGTCGCCGGCGACAACCTCCGGAAGGGCGCGGCCCTCAACGCAGTGCAGATCGCGGAGTTGCTCGCACACGCTTGAACCGCGGTTCGCCATCGGGAGTCGCCTACGCTCGACGTGAACCGACAAGCAGGTGCACCGTGGTGTTGAGGCAGCAACCACGCCGCCGGTCCCCGATGGACAAGTTCAATCCGAGAGAGCTGGTGCGTCCGTCGGTCGTCGACGAGCGGAGCGCGTTCGATCTCCCGGCGCTCTCCTTCCTGGTTGCCGCCGTGCTGACCGGCGTCTTCGTGATCGTGTTCCTGTTGGCGTTCCTCCCGTGGCTCCTGTCGGGGGCGATGACCGCAGCCGTCGAAAGTGTCATGCGCCAGATCGGTTTCGCGAGGTTCACCGTCGACAGCATCGGTGACTGGGTTCTTGTCTTTGTCGTGGGTGCGGCGGCCGTAGCGATCCTTGTGGCCGCGGTCACCGCCATCGCCGGGGTCGCGAACCTGCTGTCGTATCACTTGACATCCCGGCGCGATCGCGGTCCGTCCACGCCGGCGCGGGCGCAGCTGCCGTACCGCGGCCGGCGAGCCAACGGCGCGGCCGACGGCCCTCTGGGTCAGATCCGGCGGTACGAGGAACGAACGGTCGACGAGCTCTATGCCGAGGCGCGATACCGCGACATCCCCGGACGATCGCAGATGAAGAAGGCCGAGCTGATCCGGGCGCTGCGCCGCGGATAGGCGCGCCGGGCGAGGCTCAGCGGTCGGACCGGAACTCGAGGAACTGGCGGATCGGCCCGTCGCTGATCGGCAGGATGCCGTCGAACGGGAAGTTCAGGCTCACGACCAGCGCCAAGGTCATTGAGACCACGAGGGCCAACGACGACGTGATCAGCAGGTGCGATCGCCGGTGGCCGGTGTCGAGCAGGTTGCCGACCACGATCACCGTGATACCCATGACGACCAGCAGCGCGACCAGCGGCCACGGGACCGTCTCGCCCCCGGCGTTCACGATGCGCTCCCGCGTCTCGACCACGCTGTCGAGCTCGTCGAGCGTCCTCGCAAAGGCGGCGTTCTCCTCGGGCGTGTCCGGCCGCACGCCGCGCAAGGAACGAAAGATCTCCTCGAGTCTCCGGTCGCTCGCGTCGGTCGGGACGCCCGTGCGTGCGAACTCGGAGAAACTATGGTCGACGACCTCCCGCGCGTACGCCGTGATCGCGTCGCGCAGTGGGGCGGTTTCCGCATCCGGGAACACACGGCTGTTCTCGGTCATCGCGCTCAGCTCCGCCGCCTTGGAGGCGACCTGATCGTTCGCCGATCGCAGCTGGCTGTATTCGCTGACGATCACGAACGCGACCAGCACCGCGTAGATCGTCGCGATCACCTGGACGGTCACCGCCGCCGTCGGACTGGCCCGACCACGGACCTCCGGGGTCACGAACCGGCGCATCAGGCCGTCCACCGCCAGGTTGAAGCCCACGCCGATGACGGCGAACGTCACGAACAGCAGCGTCCCGTTGCCCCAGCCGATGAAGGGGCGAACCAGTGCCACGTGCGCGCAGAGCTCCCGAGGTCGGGTCGGGATGGTGGGCCTCGAACCCTCGCCTCAGCGGCCCGAACGCTCATCGGCCGCATCCCGACGAACGGTTAGGGACAATAACGGCAGGTCAGCGAGGAAGCGCGGACACGAGCGAGGGGCGCATCCGGCGCGGGAGGCGAGAGATCCGGTCGTGTTGACTGTCTCCCGCCTCCCTCCTCCCGAGCGCCTCTTAAGGCGGAGTGGGCGTGCCTCGGGAGTTATCCACAGTCTCTCAGTGGTCGATCGGACGCGCAAAGTGGTCAGCCGTGGGCGCCAGCGCCAATGAGGGCCACGGTCTGCATCCATGGCCGCCGGTTCCCCCGGCTCCGAGACTCAGAGGGAACCGAGCGTGACCGTCGCTCGATCGCATCACAGGCATTCTGCTGACCGCGATCGCCGGGCCACCGCTTGCAAGCGGCGGGACGCGCCTTGTCGTCGACACCCTCGAGGCTCTGAACCGATGAGTCTCAGCGAGTCGGCGCGGACACCTTCTCGCCGGTGACGAGCACAGGACACGGAGCGTTGCGGACGACGTAGTCCGCCACAGATCCGAGGAGAGCGCGCGTGATCCGGCCCCGTCCCCGGGTTCCGAGCGCGATCGCGTTGGCGGTTACCTCCTCGGCAAACGAGCAGAGGCTGGGGCCGGGGCGCCCTTCGAGGACGCGAGTCGACGTTGTCGATCGGCAGGGTTTCCGCGGCGGCGCGCACGCACCTCCCCATCCGAGCGCGCCTTCTCCTGCAACCTCGCGAGCTCGTCAGGCCCAAGGTCGGCCCCGCGTGGCCTCCGGCGTCGGTGATCAGCATCGGATCCAGGTCCTCGATGACGGTGACGACGATCGCTCGGTCGATCGGGCGCAACACGGAACACCTGGCCGCCAGAGCGCGGCTTGCCAGGTCCGACCCATCCGTGCCGAGCACAACCACCGCCGCCATAGGCAGGCATGTGGCACGAGGACCCGAGAGCTGCACAGGCCCCGTGATGTGCAGAAGAGAAGTGGTCGGGATGGCGGGATTTGAACCCGCGGCCTCAGCGTCCCGAACGCTGCGCGCTAACCAAACTGCGCCACATCCCGAAGGGCGCTCATTGTACGTCGGGTGTTCCTGACGGACCTCTCGTTACGCCGCGCCGGCGTCCGCGCCGACGAGTCGCTTCACGGTGCGGCGCAGCGTGCCGGGGTCAACCGGCTTCACGAGCTCGGCCTCTGCGCCGGCGCGCGAGGCGAGGAATCGGTCGGCCTCGCGGTCGAGGAGCAACAGGATCGGAACGTGGGGGAGCCGTCCGCCGGACTCCTCGAGGTGCAGGTCGATCGCGACCGCGATCCCACCCATGTTGCCGATCTGGAGGTCGAGCACCACGAGATCGGGTTCCTGCTCGGCGACCGCCCCGCGCACGTCCTGGCCGCGCGTGACCTCGATGACCTCCTGGCCGCGGCCCACGAGCGCGGCGCGCACCTGATCGCGCACCCAGCGCGCGTCGGCGCCGACGAGGACCTTCATGGGGCTCGCAACCTATCCGCCCGCCCGTCTCGCGCCCATTCCGGGCGGCTCACGTCACGGGAGCGGGGGCAGCGGCGAAGAGGTGGCGTCCGACTTCTGCCAGCGCGCCGAAGTCGTACACGTCGCGGGAAAGGAACGGGACGTACGCCACCGCCGCCCGTCCGGCGCGGGCCTTCACGCCGGCCACGTGGTGACGTTCCCGCTCGGCGACCTGACGGAAGTCGGCCAGGTTGGCGTACAGGCCGGCCAACCGGTCCGCGGCGGCCGCGCCGTCACCCGTCGGGCGCGGCTCCGTCTTCATCGTGGTCAGGGTCTCGGCGCGAGCCCGGAGGCCCTCTACGCCCTCCTCGCCGAAACGGGGGTGCACGCGGTTGACGATCAAGCCCTCGACCGGAATGTCGCTCTCGGCGAGACGCTCGGCGAAGTACGCCGCCTCCTCGACGGCATCGCGTCGGGGCGAGCTGACGACCACGAAGCTGCTCGTCGGCTCGGCGAGGAGTCCGAGCACGCTGGTAGCGCGATCACGGAACCCCTCCTCCATCCCTTCGAACGCCCGGAAGAAGGCAACGACGTCGTCGATCACCTCCGTGCCGACAACCTTCGACACGGTGCGCAGGAATCGTTGCACCGCTGCGCTCGCGACCCGGAGGTAGGCGCGCGTCGGCATCATCAGCAGCCGGAAGATCCGGTTGTCGAGCAGACGGGTGAGCCTCCGGGGCGCGTCGAGGAAGTCGAGCGCGTGGCGGGTCGGCGGCGTGTCCACCACGATCAGGTCGTAGCCCCCCTGTTCGTGCAGCTCGAAGAGCTTTTCCATCGCCATGTATTCCTGCGTCCCCGACAACGCGGTCGACACGTTGCGGTAGAAGCGGTTGGCGAGTATCCGCTGCGTCTGGTCGTCGTCGACCGCGTACGTCGCCACCAGGTGGTCGAACGTCGACTTCGTGTCGAGCATGAGCGCGGACAGTCGTCCACTCGGCGGCGCTGCACCCGCCGGGTCCCAACGCCGCCGTTCGATCTCGTGGGCGGTGTTCGACAGCGAGTCCAGACCCAGCGTGTTGGCAAGTCTCTTGGCGGGATCGATCGTGACGACGACGGCGTTCCGGCCCCGGCGCGCTCCTTCGGCGGCGAAGACGGCCGCAACCGTGGTCTTCCCGACACCGCCGGTGCCGCAGCACACCACGATGTGACGGTCCGCGACGATGTCGTCGAACGTGACGCCTTTGCTCATGAAACCGTCACGCGACCCCATGACGAGTCGGGCAGCGCGTCGATCTGGGCCGTGAACGTGCCGGCGAGGACGTCGATCTCCGGCGGCCCGAGCTCGGCAGTGAACAGGAACGGCAGGCGGACCTGCGGCAGGGGAAGCCGTCCCGCGAGTCGGTCCGCCTGCTCCTGCTGGAGCGCGTACCGCTCCCGGCGGAACTCGGTCGCGGCGACGAGGTCGGCGGCTTCGCGCGGCGACACGAACACCCCGAGCTCGTCGGCGAGCCGTTGCACCTCGTCCGCCGACGCAGGCAGGCCAGGGTCGGGGTAGCACCCGTTCACGACCACCGGCGCCAGCTGCACCCCGATCCGATCCTCGAGCTGGAACGAGGTGTCGACGAGCTCATTGACCGGCGTCTCTTCCGGGACCGTCACCAGCATCACCTGACAGCGCGCCGGGTCGGACAGCATCTCGATCACGTCGGTCGACTGCTTGCTCACCGGGCCGACGCGTACCGCGTCGCCGAGCCCACGCGGCGACATGAGGAACGACACCGCGTGCCCTGCCGCCGGCGCGTCGATGAGGATCAGGTCGGCGGCGCGTTCGACCTCGAGCGCCTTCACCTTGCCGAGCACGAGGATGTCCTTCATGCCGGGGACCGCCGTCGCGACGACCTCGAGCGCGCCCGAGCGGACGAGCCGCTTGGAGATCCGGCGCAGCCCGTGGCCCTCGAGGTAGTCGACGAGCGCCTCGTCGGGGGTCAGCGTCCGGCCGCGCACCCGGGGCGCGAGCTCGGCTTCCTCGTACGTCAGCGGCGGGCGCCCGAAGCACGCCGCCAGCCCCGATTTGCCCTCGACCTCGACGATCAGCACGCTCAGTCCGGCGTTGGCGGCGACGGTGGCGAGGGTCGCGGTCACCGTCGTCTTTCCGACCCCACCCTTGCCCGCCACGATGACGACGCGAGCGGAGGAGCAGAAACGCGCCAGGTCCATGCGCATCCAGCCTAGAACCGCTCACATGGGTAGATTCGCCCGTCGTCTCGTCGCGATCGCGTGCCTCGCCACCGCGGCGGGGATCCTGATCGGCGACATCGCGTGGGCGCGCCCCGGACAGGCGACGCCCCGCCGCAACGGCATCGACGTGGTGAAGGTCGACGGGTTGCTCGACCCGCCGACGGCGTCGCTCGTGCGCGACGCGATCGGCCGGGCGAACGAGCGCCGCTCGACCATGATCGTGCTCCAGCTCGACTCCGGCGGCTCGGTCGACGTCGACGTCGAGCCGCTCGTGCGCGACGTCCGTCGCTCCCGGGTCCCGGTCGTGGTGTGGGTGGGGCCGTCCGGCGCGAAAGCAAAGGGCGCGGCGACGCTGCTCGCCGGGTCGGCGCCGGTGCTGTCGGTGTCGTCGGGATCGAGCATCGGTCCCGCCGACCCGGTGCGGCTCGACCAGCCCGGCGCAACGAACGGGCCCGCCGTCGCCGACCGCCTGGCTGACCTCGCCGTCCGGTGGGATCGCGACGGATCCGGCGCCCGGCGGCTCGCCACCGAGAACCTTCCGGCCGATACCGCTCACCGCGCCGGCGCGATCAACACGGTCGAGCCCACGGTCGGCGAGCTGATCGTGTCGCTCGACGGGCGCGCCGTGCCGACCGCGACCGGACCGAAGCTCCTATCGACGGCGACGGTCGTGGGCGAGGGCACCGGGCGTCGGCGTCAGCCCAACCAGGAGGTGCGCTTCGACCGGCTCGACATCGCCAACCAGCTGCTGCACACGTTGATCAGCCCCTCGATCGCGTACCTGCTGTTCGTCGCCGGCCTGGCATTGATGGTGTTCGAGTTCTACACGTGCGGGATCGGCCTGGCCGGTCTCGCCGGCGCCGCCGCGCTCGTCGGCGCGCTGGTCGGCTTCTCGCACCTCCCGGTGGCGTGGTGGGCCGCCGGCCTGCTGATGCTGGCCGTGTTCGGCTTCGCCGTCGACGTGCAAGCGGGTGGGCTCGGGGTGTGGACGTTCATCGGTGGTGGCGCGCTCGTGGCCGGTTCGCTGACGCTGTACGGCGGCGACGCGCGCCTCAACCCGCCGTGGTGGGTGCTCGCGATCGTGATCGTCGGCACCGCGCTGTTCATGCTGGGAGCCATGACCGCCGTCGTGCGGTCGCGCTTCTCGACGCCGACCGTCGGGCGCGAAGGCATCGTCGGCGAGGAAGGACGCGCCGAGGTCGACGTGGCGCCCGACGGCGTGGTGGTCATCCAGGGCGCCCGGTGGCGTGCCCGCACGAACCGGGCCACCCCGATCGGCGCCGGTGACGCGGTGCGCGTCGTCGCCGTGGAGGGGCTCGTGCTCGAGGTCGAGCCCGAGGAGGGCGGTGCGCGCGATTACCGGGACCGGAGCGGACGGCGGAACCGTGCTCGGGGGCGGGCCCGCCGCGGTGCCGCCGAGGGACCCGACGAGATGTAGCGGAGCGGAAATTCTGCGCGTTTCGGGCCTTGTCGAGTGCCGGGGACGGGGATACCGTCGCCCGCACCTGCAAGACCGGGGAGGGGGCCGGTGGCGGTCCAGATGACGGAACGGACCTGGCAGCTGCGCGCGGCGTGCCGGGGCCCTGAGTCGGCGCTGTTCTTCCCGCCGACGACGCCGGAGCGCAAGGACGAGCGGGACCTGCGCGAAGCCAAGGCGAAGACGATCTGTTGCCAGTGCCCGGTGCGGTCCGAATGCCTCGACTATGCCCTCGGCATTCGCGAGCCGCACGGGATCTGGGGTGGCCTCACCGAGGCCGAGCGCCGTCTGCTCATTGCCGACGAGGCGGGGTAGCTCCGCCAGTTCTCGATGCGTTCAGAGACCCGAATAATTCTGGTCTGTGCACGCATCACGCATCCCGCAATGCAGCCGGGCCGGGGATTCGGTCGTCGCCGCGGCGGCGGGTGACGCCCTCGGCGTCGAGCTGGTTGAGGATCGGCAGCACGTACCTTCGGGTCGAGCCGAGAAGGTCCCGTGCGTCGGCGACGGTGATGCTTCCGCGATCTCGGAGGGCGGCGCGCACCCGTTGCCGGGCATCCTCGAGCGCACTCGCCGCGAACACGATCCCGTCGAGGTCGACGACGACCTGTTCGCGGATCAGCCAGCGCACCAAGGCCGGATCGGCGCCGATCGACGTCGGCTCGGGAGGCGCGAACGGCGCTGCCTCGAGCGCGGCCAAGAACGCGCGAGCTTCGGGCGACTCCGTCACCCGAGGCCGATGCGCGACGTCCCGCACGTAGCCCTGCTCGACGACGAGCTCGTGGTCGTCTTCCAGCGCTGCTCGCAACCGCTCCGTGTCGATCTGCAAGGCGGACGCGAGCGACGTCAACTCGACGCCGGGGTCGACCGGGGCGTGTTCGTGATGAGCGCGCGTCCGCTCGGTAGCCGCGGCCTGCAGGGCAGACAGGGTGTCGCCGTCCACCAACCAACGTCCCACCCGTACAGCGCCGAACCAGACGAGGTCCTCGGCCAGCGCCGCCGCGTCTGCCGGTCCGACGCCCGCCAGCGATCCGATCTCGTCGACCGCCAGCCAGGCGCGGGTGGCGAGGAGCCGCCGCCCCAGCGGGAGCGAAAGGGTGGCGGGGGCGTCGCGCGCCCGCCCCGTGGGCTCGGCATCGAGCACCTCGGCGCCACCGACCGTGTCTCGCTCGCCGGGATCGCGCAGCACGAGTCGATCGCCGGGAACCAACGGCACGGGCTCGTCCATGCGCATCCGCCCGAACCGGTGATCGGCGTCGAGCACTCGCAGGAGCACGGCATGCTCGCCCGACCCCACGTAGCACTGCAACGAGGCGCGGGTGCGGAACTCGTTTCCCGGGAGCGGCTCGAGCCCGATATCGACCGTGTCGGTCAAGCGCCACTGGCCGGGCCTGACCACGCTGTCGCCACGGCGCAGCGCACTGCGCTCGATCCCGGGGCCGGCGAGATTGAGTGCCACCCGCGTCCCCGGCGCGGCCATGTCGAGCTGCCGATGCGCGGACTCGATGGCGCGTATCCGCGCCCGCTGCGCCCGGGGCCCGACCTCGACTTCGTCATCGACCCGCAGAGCGCCACCGGCGAGCGTGCCGGTCACAATCGTCCCCGCGCCCTTGGCCGTGAACACGCGGTCAACCCACAGCCGAGGCCGGTTTCGGTCAACCGGCCGTGGCGCGGCCGCGAGCACGGCATCGAGACCGGCGCGCACGTCGTCGAGCCCGCGGCCCGAGAGCGCGTCGCAAACGACGACGGGTGCATCGGCGAGCGCCGACCGGGTGAGGTGCTCGTCGAGGTCGAGCCGGGCGAGCTCGAGCATGTCGTCGTCGACGAGATCCGCCTTCGTGAGGCACACGAGCCCGTGACGCACACCGAGCAGCTCGACGATGCGCAGGTGCTCCTCGCTCTGGGGCATCCATCCCTCGGTGGCGGCGACCACCAGCATCACGACGTCGACCGCGCCCACCCCCGCGAGCATGTTCTTGATGAACCGCACGTGCCCCGGCACGTCGACGAATCCGACCTCCTCGCCCGACGGCAGTCTCGTGAACGCGAATCCCAGGTCGATCGTGAGCCCGCGCTGCTTCTCCTCGGGGAACCGGTCGGGATCGGTGCCGGTGAGCGCCTGGACGAGTGACGACTTGCCGTGGTCGACGTGGCCGGCGGTGGCGACGGTGCGCACGGCGGCCGTTGGTCACCCGGACGCGGCCGCGAGGGCGCGGGCGACGCGCTCGTCGTCGGTGGGGTCGACTGTGCGCAGATCGCAGACGACCGCACCGTCCTCGATCCTGGCGACCACGTCGTGCTCGCGCAGGCGCGCCTGCGCCCGGGCCGGTGTCGGCGCCTCGACCGCCACGCCGACTGACGGGATCGTCAGCCCTGGCAGCGAGCCGCCACCGGCCACCGCCTCGGTATCGACCACCTTGGCCGTCGGGATGGCCGCCGCGATCTCCTCGGCACGAGCCCGCAACCCGCCCAGGGAGGCGGTGGCCATGCGCCACAGCGGGATCGTCGTCGCGTCGCCAGAGAGATAGGAGAAGGCGACGGCTTGGAGCCCGGCGAGGGTGAGCTTGTCGGCCCGCATGGCCCGGGCGAGCGGGTGGGCGGCCAGGGTAGCGACGAGACCGGCTCGGCCCACGATCACCCCGGCCTGGGGACCGCCGAGGAGCTTGTCGCCCGAGAACGTGACGAGGGCGGCGCCGGCGTCGACGGCTTGGCGGATGCCGGGCTCGTCACGCAGCCACGCCGGCCGGCGCGCCAGCCATGGTGTCGTCTCGTCGAGCAGCCCGGAGCCGGCGTCGACAATCACCGGGGGACCCAGCGCCGTGAGCTCGGAAACGGGGGTCGACTCGACGAACCCGACCATCCGGTAGTTCGACGCGTGCACCTTGAGCACCAGCGCGGTGTCGGACCCGACCGCGGCGGCGTAGTCCGACCGCCGGGTGCGGTTGGTGGTCCCCACCTCGACCAGCAGGCACCCGGATTCGGCCATGATCTCCGGCACGCGGAAGCCGCCGCCGATCTCGACCAGTTCGCCGCGGGAGACGACAACCTCGCGACCCCGGGCCAGCCCGGCCAGGGAGAGCAACACCGCGGCCGCGTTGTTGTTCACGACCAGGCCCGCTTCGGCGCCGCACGCCCGGGCGAGCAGTGCGCCGGCGTGCTCGTGACGCGACCCCCGCGCGCCGTCGTCCATGCGGTACTCGAGGTTCGAGTAGCCGCGGCCGATCGCCCGGGCGGCGGCGAGCGCGTCGTCCCCGACGGGCGCGCGACCGAGGTTCGTGTGCACGATCACGCCGGTGGCGTTGATCACCGGACGGAGCAAGCGATCCCGCACCGACTCGACCCGCCGGCGCGCGTCGGCGATCACTTCCTCGGCCGACACAGCGTCCTCCGCTTCCTGATTGCGCGACACCCGCTCGCGCGCGGCTGCGATCGCGTCACGGGCGCACGCGACGAGCAGCTCGTGCGGGAGCCCCGAGAGCGCGGCGAGCACCTGGTCGACCGCGGGCAACGCGCGCCGTGGGTCCACGCCGCCAGCGTAATTCGACGCCCGAACGCCGCTCGCCGAGAACACGCGACCTGCCACGTAGACTGGAGCTGTTGCGCGACGCTTGTGACCCTTCGACGGGGCCTGATTCCGAGGCGTTGCGGTGGTGACTCCTCGCGAGGCCGCCACCGTGATGCTCGTTCGTGACGCCCCACGGCTCGAGGTGTTCATGCTGCGCCGCACCCTCGCCGCCGAGTTCATGGGCGGCGCCTACGTCTTCCCGGGGGGCGCGGTCGACGCCGGAGATCGGGCGCCCGCGCTGCTCGGCCGCTGTCACGGCCGCGACGACTCGGCGGCCAGCACACAACTGGGGCTGCACGCCGGGGGCATGGGCTTCTGGGTCGCGGCCATCCGTGAGGCGTTCGAAGAGGCAGGGGTGCTCCTCGCCCGTGCGGCGACGACCGGGCTGCCCATCGACCTCGACGACCCGTCGACCGCCGCCCGGCTCGAGACCGCCCGGCGCGCGGTCGGCCGCGGCGAGCGGCCGTTCCTCGAGGTGGTCGAGGACGAGGACCTGCTGCTCGATGCGGGCGCGCTCCATCTCTTCTCCCACTGGATCACGCCGCCGGGCGCACCCCGCCGCTACGACACGTGGTTCTTCGTCGCCGCCGCGCCCGAAGGCCATGCCTACCTGCACGACGACAGCGAGACGGTCGCGTCGGTGTGGACCCGTCCGACCGATGCGCTCGCCGGCGCGGAGCGGGGCGAGCTCGAGATCATCTTCCCGACCATGCGCAACCTCGAGCAGCTGGCGCGCTTCGCGACCGCGCGAGAGCTGCTCGACGCGGTGACCGCGTCCGAGCCGCGCGTCGTCGCGGACGCCGGCGGGGCCCGGATCCTGCTGCCCGGTGACTCCGGTCACGAGGGGGTGGCCTGATGCCCGACATGACACCGGGCGTCCCCAGCGCGCTCTCGCCGCTCGTACGCCGCATCGTCGCGCCGAACCCCGGCCCGATGACCGGCCCCGGGACGAACACATACCTCGTCGGCATCGACGAGGTCGCCGTGATCGATCCCGGCCCCGACACCAAGAAGCACATCGACGCCATCGTCGGCGCGTCAATGCGCGAGCGCGTCCGCTGGGTGCTCCTCACGCACACGCATCCCGACCACGCCCCCGGCACGGAGCGGCTCGTGAAGGCGACCGGCGCCGAGGTCGTCGCCTTCTCGAAGCGCGACCCGGTCGTGACACCGGACCGCACCGTCGACGACGGCGACAGCATCGAGGGCACGGAGTTCGGGCTCGAAGTGATCCACACACCCGGTCACGCCCCGAACCACATCTGCTTCCTCCTCGAAGAGGAGCGCGTCCTGTTCACCGGCGACGTCGTCCTCAACGGCACGTTCTCGGTCGTGAACCCGGCTCGCGGTGGCGACATGGCCCTGTACATCGAATCGCTCGAGAAGCTGAAGAAGCGGCGAGTTGCCCGCATCGCACCCGGCCACGGCGACGTCATCGAGGAGCCCAAGGCGAAGATCGACGAGTACCTGAAGCACCGGCGTGCGCGCGAGCGCCAGATCCTCAAGGCGCTGAAGGACGGTCCCGTCCGGGTCACCGACATCGTCGACCGGATCTACACCGACACGCCCGCCGAGCTGCAGGAGTGGGCCGGCAAGCAGGTGCATGCCCACCTGCTCAAGCTCAAGGCCGAAGGCAAGGTCGAGGGCGGCAGCGTGAAGTCGGCCTGGAAGCTCGCGTAGCTACCGCGACTCCAGATCGCGGAGGGCGTCTTCGACCCCCCGGTGGAACGTCGGGTACGCGTAAATCATCCAGCGCAGCTGTTCGACGGGCACCTCGGCGTGCACGGCCAACGTCAGCAAGCCAAGCGTCTCACCTCCATGCGGTCCCACGGAGGTGGCGCCGACGAGCACGCCGCGTCGGCGGTCCTCGACCAGCTTGTAGAAGCCTTCGTTACCGATCTTGTGAATCCACCCCCGCGACGCGAGCTGCAGGTCCGCCATCCCGACGCGCACGTCAATGCCCTGCTCGCGTGCGCGCTGCTCCGTAAGGCCGACCGCGCCGACCTCGGGGTCGGTGAACGTGACCCGGGGCAGGGCGTGGTAGTCGGCGGGCGGGGCGTCATCGCCGAGGATGTCGGCCGCCGCGATCCGGGCCTGGTACACGGCGATGTGCGTGAACGGCCCGAGCCCCGTGACGTCGCCGATCGCCCAGAGTCCGTCGGCGGCCCGGAGGCGATCGTCGACAGCAACCGCGCGCGCATCCTCGTCGAGCCCGACGGTGGCGACCCCGAGGGGCCGCAGATCGGTGCGCCGGCCGGTCGCGACGAGCACGCGCGCCCCCTTCACCTGCGTCCCGTCGTCGAGGTCGACCACGACTCCGTCGGCGGTGGGGGCGACGGCGCGCGCGCCCACACCGATGTGCACTTCGATCCCTTCCTTCGCGAACACCTGCGCGATCAGTTCGCTGGCCTCGGGTTCCTCGGGCGGCAGCACCCGTTCCCCGCGTTCGACGATCGTGATCCTCGACCCGAACCGGGCGAAGACCTGCGAGAACTCCAGCCCCACCGCGCCACCGCCGAGGACGACGAGCGACTCGGGGAGCTCTTCGGTTTCCACCGCCTCGCGGCTCGTCCAGTACTCGACAGTGTCGAGCCCGGGGAGGGGCGGGGTCGCGGGTCGCGTTCCCGTCGCGAGCACGACACCGCGGCGAGCCTCGAACGTCCGGTCGCCGACGCTCACGCGGCGGGGGCCAGCGAGGCGGCCGGTGCCGCGCACGAACCGTCCCCCCTTGCCCTCGAACCGCTCGACGGCGACCCGGTCGTCCCAGGTGTCGGTGGCTTCGTTGCGGATGCGCGCGGCGACGGGCGACCAGTCGGGCTCGACGGTGGCCGTGCCAGCGAGCACCGGAACCCGGCGGGCCTCGGCGAGCGCGTTCGCCGCGCGAGTCATGATCTTCGTGGGGATGCAACCCCAATACGGGCACTCGCCGCCGACCAGCTTGGCCTCGATGCCGACGACGTCGAGCCCGGCGTCGGCGAGTTGCTCGGCGAGCAGCTCCCCGCCGACGCCCATGCCGACGACGACGACGTCCGCGGTTTCCGTCATGCGGGGTTCACACCAGGACGCCGGCGACCGTGAGCACCACGCCGAGCCCGAGGAACAGCAACCCGAGGAGCCCGAGGAGCCCGGAGAGGAACCAGAGTCGGAACGTCTTGGCGATCCGCGCCTTGTTGGGGTTGGCGGGGTCGTACTTGATGGGGATCTGCTCCCCGGGCTGACCGGCGGGCGGGTTGCTCGCCATGGACTCCTGCCACCGAATGGCCGGCCCGTCGGCGGTCTGGAACTCCACGACCGCCTGGTAGACAGTGCCGCCCTCCGACCCCGACGACTCGATCAGGTCGACGATCGTGCCGGTGGTCTCGACCGCCCGGCGGAGGAACCGGCGCGTGCGCACGAAGAAGAAGATGCCGAGCCCGAGCTGGACCGCGCCGACGGCGAGGAAGATCAGGCCGACGAGCAGCAAGGTCCCACCCGTGTCGTCCATCCGGGGTGTTCTAGCGCGTGGCGGCGTCGTTGGCGGCGAGGTTCGCCGCCGCCTGCTCGAAGATGCGCGCCGTGCACGAGCTGAGGTCGAGCGGCGGGAGCAGCTCGTCGACGATCCGTCGCGCGATGCGACGGAACTCGACGCCGGCCGCGCTGTCGGGGGCCGTGATCGCGACCGGCTTCCCGGCGTCGCCCCCGGCCGAGACGCCCGGCTCGATGGGCACCGCGCCGATGACTGGCACCCCGATCTCGTCGGCCAGCGCGGCGCCGCCGCCCTCGCCGAAGATGGCGTGCCGCGACCCGTCGGGCGCCGCGAACGCGCTCATGTTCTCGACCACGCCGACCACCTTCAGGTAGCTGCGGCGCGCCATGTCGGCCACTCGCGTCGCGACCTGCTGGGCGGCGAGCGCGGGCGTGGTCACCACGAGCAGCTCGGTGCTCGGCAGCAGGCGCGCCAGCGCCATCTGGATGTCACCGGTGCCCGGCGGCATGTCGATGAGGAGGTAGTCCATCTCGCCCCACCGGACGTCTGTGAGGAACTGCTCGAGGGCCCGGGCGAGGATGAGCCCGCGCCACATCAGCGCGGTCGCCGCGTCGTCGACGAGGAAGCCCATCGAGACGACCTTGATCCGGCCCGGTCCGCCTGACGGGTCGTCGAGGTCGGGGACCTCGACGACGTTGGGATCGATCTTGCCGTCGGACCCGCCGAGGCGGCCTTCGACGCCGAGCATGCGCGGCACGCTGAAGCCCCAGATGTCGGCGTCGAGCACGCCGACGGTCCGGCCCTGCCCCGCGAGGGCGGCGGCGAGGTTCACGGTCACCGAGGACTTGCCCACTCCTCCCTTGCCGCTCGCGACCGCGAGGACACGCGTCGTCGGCAGCACCTCGGTACCAGGGGCGTTCTCGCGCGCCTGCCAGCGGGCGCGCTGCATCACCGCCGACTTCTCGTCCTGGGTCATCTCGCCGTATTCGACCCGCACGCCCGTGACCCCGCGCAGGCCGCGGACCTTCGACTCGACGTCGCTCTGGATCTGCGCTCGCAGCGGACAGCCGGCCGTCGTCAAGGCCACCTTCACGACGACCTCGCCGTCGTCGCTCACCTGGACGTCGCGCACCATCTCGAGCTCGACGATGCTCGCGTGCAGCTCGGGGTCGATGACGCCCGCGAGCGTGCGGCGCACGTCGTCGGTGCTCGGCGGGGGACCCTCCGCCGCCGGGTGGACCGGCGCGCCCGGGTCGTTGGGATCAGGTGTGTGGAGAGCCATCGGTCCAATAAAACCAGCGGTCACCTTGAAAATATGCCCGCTGGGAGGTACCGTCAATTTCCTCATGGTGAACCGGCCCGACGAGCTCACCGTCCTCAAGGCGTTGGGGGACGAGACCCGCTACGCGATGTACCGGGAGCTGGCGACCTCGACGGCGCCGTTGTCGGCGCCGGAG
>JBKPDG010000035.1:0-13112 GCA_046727755.1 Actinomycetota bacterium | reverse complement strand
AAGACGACGCCGTGCTGGCCCGGGCCGTGGGACCGGCGCTCGACGTGGGCTGCGGGCCGGGCCGCCACGTGCTCGCGCTCGCAGAACGCGGCGTCGTCTCGCTCGGTATCGACATCACCCCCGCGGCCGTCGACCTCGCCCGCCCCCGTGGCGCGCCAGTGCTCGCACGGTCGGTGTTCGGTCGGGTTCCCGGTGCAGGGCGGTGGTCGAGCGCGCTGCTGCTCGACGGCAACCTCGGCATCGGCGGGCATCCAGCGGCGCTGCTCGAGCGGGTGGCGTCGCTGCTGGGGCCGGGCGGCGCCGTACTCGTCGAGTTGGAACCGCCGGGGACGCCGCCCGCGCCCGAGCGTGTTCGCTTCGACATCGGAGGCGTCCCGGGCCCGTGGTTCGCGTGGACCGCCGTCGCCGCCGACGAGGTGTCCGCGCCTGCCGGCGCCGCGGGGCTGCTCGTCGAGGACGTCTGGCCGGTGGGCGACCGCTGGTTCGGGAGCCTGCGCCGTGGTTGAGCAGAACACGCCGCGGGTCTTCACGAGCAGCCTGCGCGACGAGCGCAACGCCGCGATCCTCGGAGTCGCGCTCGGCGTCACGTTCACCGTGTGCTTCGTCACCGGTGTGCTCTCGCACCTGATCCAGGACCCGCCGAGCTGGTTCCAGTGGCCGTCGCGTCCTGCCGGTTTGTACCGCGTGACCCAGGGCGTGCACGTCGCCAGCGGGCTGGCGTCCATCCCGTTGCTGCTGGCGAAGCTGTGGGTGGTGTTCCCCAAGCTGTTCGCATGGCCGCCATTCACGTCGGTCGCGCACCTCATCGAGCGCCTGGCGATCTTCCCGCTCGTGGCGGGCGGCGTGTTCGAGCTCTTCACCGGACTCGCCGACACGCACATCTGGTATCCGTGGCCCTTCAACTTCCGCGCCGCCCACTACTGGGTCGCGTGGATCACGATCGGCGCCCTCATCGTCCACCTGGGCGCCAAGTGGGCCACGAGCCGGTCCGCGCTGTTCACCCGCGACGCCCCCGATGCGTATCTCAGCGACGCTCAGCGACGTTCAGATACGCATCGTGAAGGCACCAGCGCGTTCGACCGACGCACGTTCCTGGCCACGGTGTTCGGCGCCGCCGGCGCGGTCACCGTGTTCACTGTCGGTCAGACGGTCGCACCGCTCCGCAAGCTCGCGTTGCTCGCGCCCCGCCGGCCTGACACAGGACCGCAGGGCTTCCCCGTGAACCGCACGGCGGCGACGGCCGGCGTGGTCCAGTCGGCACGCGACCCGGGCTACCGCCTGACCGTCAACGGAAAGGTGCGACGAAATCTGGTCTTCACGCGCGACGAGCTGCGCGCGTTGCCGCAACACGAGGCCACGCTCCCGATCTCTTGCGTCGAAGGATGGAGCACGACGCAGCGCTGGCGCGGTGTACGCGTGCGCGACCTGCTCGATCGCGCCGGCGCCGACTCGGGCGCCGAGGTGCGAGTGCACTCGCTCCAACGGCGTCGGGCATACCGTTTCTCCGACCTCAATCGCTGGCACGCCCACGACCCGGACACGTTGCTGGCGCTCGAGGTCAACGGCGAGCCGCTCGACCTCGATCACGGCTACCCGCTCCGCCTCATCGGCCCGAACCGGCCCGGTGTCATGCAGACGAAGTGGGTCACCAGACTGGCCGTCCGATGAGCGCACCGCCCTACACGCGGACGTACTGGGTCGCCCTCGTGATCGGAGCGGCGGTGATGGCGTACGGCGCCGCCGGGTTGCTCGGCGACACCGGGCTCGGCGCGAGCGTGGACGTCGGCGTCTGGCTCGTCGGGGCGGACGTCGCCCACGACTTCGTGCTCGCGCCGCTCGCGTGCCTGATCGGCGCGGCCGCGGCGCGTCTGCTCCCCCGGTGGTGCCGGGCGCCCGTGCAGGCCGCCCTGCTCACCAGCGGCGTCCTCCTCATCGTCGTGTTCCCCGCGTTGCGTGGGTTCGGTCGCGATCAGGTCCCCGACAACCCGTCCGTCCAGCCCCTCGACTACACGACGGCGACGCTGACCGCGCTCGCGGTGGTCTGGGCCGCCGCGGCAGCATGGCTGCTGATACGGCTGGTTAGTTCTGGCCGGGGAACACGTCCGTCTCCGACTCGTGCCACACCGGATGGTCGCCCGACGTCTCCACATTGAAGCCGTAGTCGAAGACCAGCTCGCCGCCGTACGTCGCGCCGAACGCTGTGAGCCCGCCGGCGATGATCGACAGGATCATCACGAGCGGAGTGGTCGCGACGTGGTCGCTCCACTGCGACAGTCGGATGATGATGTCGACGATCACGATCCCCGTGACCGTCAGCATCACTGTCATATGCCAGTTGGCGGTGCGGCGAGCCTGGTTGCCCGCTGACGTGGAACGCCACCAGTCCCAGAAGCCGGTCAGCGCCGCGCCGAGCGACACGATCGCGCCGGCGATGATCACGTGCGTCCCGGTGACGAAGAACTCCCGGCCGATCGACGAGTCGTCGCCGGCGATCCGTGAGACGACGTCGAACACCGCGACCAGCACGTAGGCCGCGACCGGGATGTCGGTGAGCGGCGGGTGGAACGGCTTGCCCGCCCAGCCTCGCAGGCCCTTGAACTTCCTTCCCCGGAGCGTGAGCGTCGGGCGGATCGAGAACTTGCGGTTCATGGTGGCCCCCTCGTCATGCGACCGGACGGCCCGGATTCTCACACGCGCGCCGTGGGCTTCGCCGGTAGCGTGCGCCGGGTGACCAGGCACGTTCGATTGCGCGAGCTGCTCGTCGGCGTCGAGGGTCTCGCCTTGTTCCGTCACCTCATGGAGGGCGACGACGCGACGGCGGAAGCGCGCATCGACGAGGTGCGCCGCATCGTGAGCTCCGACGAGGAGACGACGTACGGGCTCGGCGCCGATGTGCCGGAGCTCGATCCCCGCGCCGGATACGCCCGGTGGGCCGCCACGTACGACCGTCCGGGCAATCCGCTCATCAGTGTGGAGCAGCCCGTGGTCTGGGAGCTGCTCGATGCGCTCTCCGCCGGGCGTGCCCTCGACGCCGCGTGCGGCACCGGCCGCCACAGCGCGCACCTCGCCGAGCGCGGCCACGAGGTCACGGGCGTCGACGGCTCGCCCGAGATGCTCGAGCTCGCTTGTGCGCGCCTCCCCGATGCTCGCCTGCTCGAGGGTGATCTCCATGCGCTGCCCGTCGACGACGGTGAGTTCGACCTCGCCGTGTGCGCGCTGGCACTCGGTCACCTCCAGGATCTCCGTCCGCCCGTCTCGGAGCTGGCGCGTGCAGTGCGCGCCGGCGGCCGCGTCTTGCTGTCTGACATGCATCCCGCAATGTCCGTCGCCGGTGGACAAGCATTCTTCGCAGCGGAAAACGGCAGCCTGGCGTTCGTGCGCGAGCACGTGCACCTGTATGGCGAGTACCTCGACGCCTTCGCAGACGCCGGGCTCGACGTGATCCGTTGCGTTGAGCCCCGCTACACACCGGAGGAGGCCGACATGCAGGGACTGGCGACGCGGTTCATCCCTGAAGCGGCACGAGCGGCTTTCGTCGGCGTACCGGCCGCGCTGATCTGGCTACTCGAGCGGCGCTAGCGCCCCTCGAACCGGGGCGGGCGCTTCTCGCTGAACGCCGCGAGGCCCTCCCGGAGGTCGCGACTGGCGAACGCCCGTTCCTCCAGCGCCCGCATCTCGTCGAGCGCGGTGGTGTCGACGCCGCCGACCACGAGGTTGAGGGCGCGCTTGTGGCCCCGGACGGTCAGCGGCGCGAGCTCCGCTACCTCCGCCGCGAGCTCGAGCGCGGCGTCGAGCGCGTTCGGCACGCGCCGCTGCACCAGGCCGACGGCGGCGGCCTCGTCGGTGTCGAGTGTGCGCGCTGTGAGGAGCAGGTCGCGGGCGGCGCCCTGGCCGACGAGCGTGGCGAGCCGCTGCACGTTCGCGGGGCTGAGGAAGACGCCGAGCCGGCCGGCCGGGATCGAGAACGAAGCACCGAACGCGGCAACGCGCAGATCGCAGGCGACGGCGAGTTGCATGCCGGCGCCGATCGCCGCGCCGTTGACAGCCGCCAGCACCGGCGCCGGGTAGTCGACGATCGCGTCGAGGAGTCGATCGAACGCAGGCCGGAAGGTGTCACCGCCCCCGGGCTCCGATGCGTCCTCGGTGCGCACCACGAGATCGGCGCCAGCGCAGAACGCCTTGTCGCCGGCGCCGGTCACCACGACGGCGCGCAGTTCGCGATCCGCGTCGAGGTGCGCCAGCAGCTGCGTGCACAACTCGGCGTTCAGGGCGTTCCTACGCTCCGGCCGGTCGATGGTCGCCACCCCGACGCGATCGGCGGTCTCCCACCGGATCATGGGCTCAGCTTTCGTCGATGATGGCGATGAGGTCGCCCTCTTGCACGACCTGCTCGGGCTCGACGTGGAGCTCGCGCAGCACGCCGGGCGTCTCGGTCACGACCGGGATCTCCATCTTCATGGACTCGAGGATGACGATCTCGTCGCCTTCGGCGACCATCTGCCCCTCCTCGGCCACGACCTGCCACACGTTCGCCGTGATCTCCGCCCGGATCTCCGCCATAGGCGGCGCAGCCTATCCAGGTGCGTATCTCAGCGACGCTCAGCGTCGTTCAGATACGCACCATTACACCGGAAGGACGCCGTGCTTGCGCCAGGGGCGGTCGACGCGCTTGGCGCGGGACACCTGGAGGCCGCGCCAGATGGCGTGACGGGTCTCGGCGGGGTCGATGACGTCGTCGAGCTGCGCGTGGCCGGCGGCGATGTACGGGTCGATGTTCTGGCGGATCTCCTCGGCCAGCTCGAGGCGCTTCGCGGTCCGCTCCTCCTCGGGCACCGCCTCGATCGTCTTGCGGTGGATGATGTTCACGGCACCGTCGGGGCCCATCACCGCGATCTCGGCCGTCGGCCAGGCGACAATGAAGTCGGCTTCGTACGCAGTGCCGTTCATCACGAAGTAGCCGGCTCCGTAGCTCTTCCGCATCACGACGCTGATCTTCGGCACCGTCGCCTCCGAGACGGCGAAGAGCATCTTGGCGCCGTGGCGGATGATTCCCTGCTTCTCCACCGTCGAGCCGACGATGAACCCGGGCACGTCGTGCAGGAACACGAGCGGGATTCCGAACGCGTCGCACATCCACACGAAGCGCGCCACCTTGTCGGCGGAGTTCACATCGAGCGCGCCACCGAGCACCATCGGCTGGCTGCCAATGATCCCGACCGGCTGCCCGCCCACACGGGCGAGCCCGGTGACGACGTTCTTCGCCCACTCAGGCTTGATCCACAGCACGTCGGCGTCGTCGACCACCGCGGTCACGACCTTGCGCATGTCGTACGCCCGCCGCGGGGCGGTGGGCACGATGTCGTAGAGCTCCTCGACCCGCCGGTCGACGGGATCGGCGGTCTCGCGCACCGGCGGCGGCTCCTGGTTGTGCGAGGGAAAGAAGGAGAGGTACTTGCGGACGATCTCGAGGCACTCCTCGTCGTCGGCGACCTCGAGGTCGGCCACGCCGGAGATCTTGGTGTGGACGGCGGAGCCGCCCATCTCCTCCTCGGTGACGTCCTCCCCCACCGCCGCCTTCACGAGGTGACGGCCGCCGAGCGCCATCGACGATGTGCCCTTCACCATCGGCACGAAGTCGGCCAACGCCGGGATGTACGCGGTCCCGGCCGCGCAATGCCCGAGCATCGCCGCCACCATCGGCACCACGCCGCTCATCGCGACCTGCTCGCGGAACAGCGCGCCCGCGCCCGCGAACGTCGATCCGCTCGTGGACTGGATTCGCGCACCGGCCGAGTCGAGCAGCCAGACGAACGGGATGCGTTGACGGATCGACAGCTCGCGCAGGCGCGCCATCTTGTGCTCGCCCACCTGGCCCATCGAGCCCGCCATGACCGTGAAGTCGTACGCGCCGATGGCAACCGGCCGGCCGTCGATCTCGCCGACGCCCGTGACGACGCCGTCGGCGGCGAGGAACCGGTCGCCGAGGCCGGAGTCCATGTGATCGGCGAGCATCCCGTACTCCACCCACGTGCCCGGGTCGACGAGCAGGTCGAGGCGCTCGCGCACGGTGAGCTTGCCCAACGAGTGCTGACGCTCGACGCGCTCGGGCCCGCCCATCTCGAGCGAACGGTCACGACGCGCTTTGAGGTCGCCGACGAGCGGCCCCCAGTCGTGGACGTCGCCGCCACCGGTCGTCATGGCGTCATCCTCGCACGGCGAGGACGTGCCACCTGCCCGGCACTCCCTTCAGCGCGTGACGGCCGCGGTCGTCGAACTCGAATTCCTCGCCGATCACGAGATCGCGCACCGTGCTCGTGACGAGGACCTCGCCCGGACCGCCGAGCGCGGCGACCCGAGCACCGATGTGGACGGTCATGCCGACGAGGCGCTCGCCACGCACCTCGCACTCCCCCGAGTGGAGGCCGGCGCGCAGTTCCAAGCCGATACCCCGGGCCCGACCCCGGATCGCCTGCGCGGCCGTGATGGCACGGGCCGGGCCGTCGAAGGCAGCCAGGAACCCGTCGCCCGCCGTGTCGATCTCCTGCCCCTTGAACCGCGCCAGCTCTTCGCGCACGAGCGCGTTGTGCTCCTCGAGGAGGGCGGTCCATCGTCGGTCTTTCAGTTGCGCGGCCCGTTCCGTGGACCCGACGATGTCCGTGAAGAGCACCGTCTTCAGCACGCAGTCGAACTCCGCGACGTGAGGGTGCCCGGTCAGGAACTCTTCGATCTCGTCCAACATGTCGTCGTCGCGACCGGTAGCACTGAGGTGGAAGTCGCCGGGAAGCTCGACGAGCTTGGCGTTCGCGATGTGATCGGCGAGGTAGCGGCCGCACTCGATAGGGACTTGGGGGTCGCCGACCCGGTGCAGCACGAGCGTCGGCGCCGAGATCGACGACAGCACATGCCGGACGTCGGTCTGGTACCCGAACCGAAGTGCGGCAACCGCGAGACCCGGCGTCGCCGAGTTGCGCTCGGCGCGAGCGAAGAGCCGCTGCGTCGACGCGTCAGTCGGAGCGTCCTGGAACGCGAGACCCCGAAACACGTCCCCGCTCCCCCACGCCTCCTCGACCTCGCGGAGCGTCGCCTCGGCACCGTCGGCGTCGACGCCGAAGGGGTAGTCCGGTGCCCGAACGCGACGCGCGAACGACTCCCACAGCACCAGAGCCGACGTGCGCTCCGGGTATGTCGCCGCGAAGAGCAACGCCATGGGCCCGCCACCGGACGGAGCGACGAAAGCGGCCCGCTGACTCCCCGAGGCATCCATCACCGCGTGCACGTCATCCATGCGCTCCTCGAGGGTCGGCAGGCGCTCCGTTCGGTCCGAGAGTCCGGTACCGCGCTTGTCGAACACGATGAGCCGCGAGAACTCCGCGAGTCGCTCCCACATGCGGCGCGCCGGGAACAACTCCCACGAGACCTCCAAGTGCGACACGAACCCGGGGATGAAGACGACGTCGAGCGGGCCCTCACCGACGACCTGGTAGGCGATGCTGAGGTTGCCGCACTTCGCGTAACGAGTCTCGGGCGCTTCCATTTCGCTCAACTGGTCACGGCGAGGACTTGCCACTCGCCGGGAACGCCCTTCAACGTGTGCTTGCCACGGTCGACGAAATCGATCTCCGACCCCGCGACGAGGTCGCGGACGGTGCTCGTGACCAGCACCTCGCCGTTCCCCGACAGCGCGGCGATGCGTGCGCCAATGTGAACGGCGATCCCAGCGAGGTCGTCGCCACGGACCTCGCACTCACCGGTGTGAAGTCCAATGCGAACGTCGACGCCAAGGGAATGCGCGTCAGCGACGATCGCCTGCGCGCAGCGGATCGCCCGCGCTGGGCCGTCGAACGCCGCGAGGAACCCGTCCCCGGTCGTCTTGACCTCGGTGCCGCGGTACTGCTCGAGGTCACGGCGAACGGCGGCGTCGTGCGCGTCGAGCACGTGTCGCCACCGCTGGTCACCGAGTTCGACCGCGTGCTCCGTCGAGCCCACGATGTCGGAGAACAAAACGGTCTTGAGGACGCGATCGGGCGCGGGACGGTGGGCAGCGCCGATCAGGAACTCTTCGACGGATACTGCGACGGACTCCGAATCGCCGACCCACCACCAGTGGTCGTTGCCGTGGAGCTCGCAGAGCTTCGCACCGGGTATGCGTTCGGCGTAGTAGCGGCCGTGCTCCGCAGGTACCGCACTGTCGCCGGCGCGATGGACAACGAGCGTCGGCACGCGCATGGTGGGGAGGATCGGGCGCACATCGATGAGCGGATAGGTCTCGAAGACCCGTTCAGCTTCGTGGGGCGTCCCGCTGAGGCGCTCCATCCTCCCGACGTGGTCGCGGGCCCTCTCGTCACCGGCCAGGCTCGGTGCGAACAACGTCTCCCCCGAGAGACCGCTCCCCCACGACGTCCGCACGTACTGGTTGTGACCGTCCATCGCGCGGTCAGAGAAGCCCCACGGAAAGTCCCCGGATGCAGACCACTTGGCGACGGCACCGTAAAAGACGACCGACGACACACGTTCCGGATATGTGGTCGCGAACATGGCCGTGACCGGACCGCCCTCGGACGCGCCGAAGAACGCGGCCGATTCGGTCCCAACGGCATCCAACACGGCGCGCACGTCGTCCATGCGCTCCTCGAGTGTGGGCACGCCGGCGACCTGCGACGACAGGCCGGCGCCGCGCTTGTCGAGGAGGATGACCCTGAACGAACGAGCGAGCCGGCGCCAGAAGGCGGCGATGAGCGGCCAATCCCACGACGCCTCCATCACAAGGAGGCCGGCCGGTGGGACCACCAGATCGACCGATCCTTCGCCGATGACCTGATACGCGATCTCGAGGTCCCCACACTCTGCGTACCGGGTCGCCGGACGGTCGGGCACCACAGCTACCGTCCCTTCCACTTCGGCTCGCGCTTCTCGGCGAACGCGGCGACGCCCTCGGCGGTGTCCTCCGAGGCACTGGTGACCGTGAGCATTGCCTGGAGGTACGCGAGCGCGTCGTCGGGGTCCATGTCGAGCACCCGGTAGAAACTCTCGCGGCCCCACCGCAGGATCAGCGGCGACTTCGACGCCAGCGTCGCCGCCAGCTCGTCGACCGCCCCGTCGAGCTCGCCGACGGGCACGACTCTGGTCACGAACCCGATGCGCGCGGCCTCGACGGCGTCGACCCGGCGGCCCGTCATCATCAGCTCGAGCACGCGCTTGGGCGGCATGGAGCGCAGCAGCGGCACCGTGATCATGTACGGCCACAGGCCGACGTTGACCTCCGGCGTGCCGAACTGCGCGTCGTCGGACGCGATCACGAAGTCGCACGCCAGCGCGAGCCCGAACCCGCCCGCGAGCGCGTACCCGCGGACCCGGGCGATCGTCGGCTTCCCGAGCCGCCAGAGGTCGCGGAACAGCTCGGCGAGCATTCCCCGTCCGTCGTGAGCCGCCGATGCGCCCTCCGAGATTCCGCCGCTCCCGAGGTCGGCGCCGGCGCAGAACGCCTTCTCACCCGCACCTGTGACCACGAGCACGCGCACGGCGTCATCGGCCTTTGCCCGCGCGACGGCATCCCGCAGTCCCTCCATGACGCCGAACGACATCGCGTTCCGCCGCTCTGGCCGGTCGATCGTCGCGCGTGCGACCGGGCCCGCCACCTCGTAGCGAACGTCGCCCATGGGTGAATCGTAAGACGCGGGCGGGCGAATCGCCCGTTGTACGGTGGCGGGGCGTGGTCTCCATCGCCATCGTCGGTGGCGTCGCTCTCCTCCTCGTGCTCGCCACCGGGGGCAGCTTCCGGCAGCTGCTGCGACTCCCGATCCAGTCGATCTGGATGGTCGTCGTGGCGCTCGCGATCCAGATCCTGATCGCGCTCGTCGACATCCCGGCGGATCGGCTCGACGATCTCGGGTACGGCCTCGTCATGGCGTCGTACGCGTTCCTGCTCGCGTTCTGCTTCGTGAACCTGCGGATCTCGATGATGTGGGTCATCGCCCTCGGCATCGGGCTGAACGCCCTCGTCATCGGGCTCAACCAGGGGATGCCGACCCGCGACCGCGAGGTGACGACCCGCTCCGGCCGAACCATCGAGGAGCCCATCGAGCGAACGGCGAAGCATCGCCCCGAGAGCGACGACGACCTGCTGCCATTCCTTGGTGACCGGCTGGAGGTTCCAGAGCCGGTCGACGAGGTGGTCTCCCTCGGCGATGTCGTGATCGCCGTCGGCGTCGTCCTGGTGTGCTACCGCAGCAGCCGCGTGCGCCAGCCAGCCCGGACGCGCGCCGAGCGGATGGCACGCATCGGGGAGCGACTGCGCCGGCGTGAGCAGGCGGAGCCGGACGTCGCGCACGCCCCGCTCGCGCACGCGCTGCCCGCGCCCGCCGCGGCCGAGGCCACGCCCGCAGAGACGGAGTCCCCCGAGCCCCAAATGGAGCTACAGCTCGGTGTCCCACGCCTGACTCCGCCGGCGCCGGAGAAGGACGCGCTGTCGCACGACTCGCCGGACGACACGCTGGGCGTCGAACTGCAAGAGGTGTACGCGCGCCTGGCCGCGGACGAGAACACCGCCGAGCTCCCGCTGGTCCAGGACGACGACGAGCCCCGCGAGGTCTGAGCCGGGCGGGATGTGGCCGGGGCGGCGACCGGTATCGTCCCGTCGATGGCGCGTGAGGCGGTGCTGCTCTCGTACCGCCTCGGCGGCACCGACGGCGTGTCGGTCGAGGCGGGGAAGTGGGAGTGGGCGCTGCGCGAGCTCGGGTTCACGACCCGCCGCATCGCAGGCCGGCTCTGCGACGCACCCCGTCCCGACGACGTCGTGCTGCCCGGCATCGCCATCGACGCGCCGGGCAGAGACGCCGACGGCCGCCACCTCGCCGCCGCACTGGATGGCGCCGACCTGGTCGTCGTGGAGAACCTCTGCTCGCTCCCGATCAACGTTGATGCGTCCTTCGCCGCGTCCGACGCGCTCGCGCACCATCGGGGCCGCGTCCTCTTCCACCACCACGACCTGCCGTGGCAGCGGGCCGAGCTCGCAGCCGTGCAGGGGCTGCCACCGGATCTGCCCGGCGCGTTGCATGTCGTCGTCAACGACCGTTCGCGCCTCGAGCTCGGGGCCCGGGGCATCGCAGCATGCACGATCCGCAACACGTTCGATTTCGACGCGCGGCCCGGCGAACGCGGCGCGACCCGCGCCGAGTTCGGCTTCGCCGACGACGACCTGGTCGTCCTCCAGCCGGCGCGTGCCATCCCCCGCAAGAACGTGGCGGGCGGGCTGCGGTTCGCGGAGGCGCTCGAGAGCCTCGTCGAGGACCGGCGCGTCGTGTACTGGCTCACCGGGCCGGCCGAGGACGGCTACGCCCGAACGCTCGCCGAGCTGATTACGACGACGCCGCTGCCGGTGGCGGTCGGCCGCGCCGGCCGCACGGCGGACGCCTACGCCGCCGCCGACGTCGTCGTGTTTCCCTCCACCTGGGAGGGATTCGGCAATCCGGTGATCGAATCGGCCGTCGCCGGCCGCCCGCTCGCCGCGCATCGTTACCCGGTGCTCGACGAGATCGTGGCCCAGGGCCTGCGGGTGTTCAGCGTCGAGGATCCCGGAGAGATCGCGGCATGGCTCGAGGCGCCCGACCCCGCGATCCTCGACGCGAACCGCGCGCTCGCGCGCCGCGACTTCTCGGTCGCCGACCTGCCGGGACGCCTCGACGCCGCCATCGGCCGTCATGGCTGGACCTCGTGGTGAACGACTCGGATCCCGTCCGTGCCCGCCGGGCCCGGATCGCCCGCTACGTGCGCTACGCCCAACGGGCGGGGTATACGGCGCTGGTCGTGTCGGTCGTCAGCTTCGTCGTCGCCGCCGCCACCGACTTCCCCGCCGTCGCCGTCGACGTGTCGATCGTGGCGCTGGTCGCGGCCATCGTGATCCTGCCGATCCCGATCGTCCTCGGCTACGGCATTCGGGCCGCGGAGCGGGAGGAACGCCAGCGGCGATAACCTGACCGTCCGGTCAAGAAGGACCTGAAACGGGGGAACGAGCATGCCGAAGGCCGCGGTCTGCAACGCGATCGACACACCGCTCGAAGTCGTCGACCTCGAGCTCCAGGCGCCGAAGGCGAACGAGGTCAAGGTGCGACTCGGCGCGTCCGGCGTGTGCCACTCCGACCTCTCCGTTCGCAACGGCACGCTGCTCGCGCCGCTCCCGGCCGTGCTCGGCCACGAAGGCGCGGGGGTGATCGAAGAGGTCGGCGAAGGCGTCGAGCACCTCCAGCCCGGCGACCACGTGGTGATCTCGTGGATCCCGCAGTGCCGCGACTGTTACTTCTGCCAAGGCGGGCAGGGGCACTTGTGTGACATTGGCCTGCCGACCATCGCCACCGGCGCCCTGCTCGACGGTACGCCCCGCTTCCTGCGCGACGGGCAGCCGATGCTCCAGATGTCGGCCAGCGGCACGTTCACCGAGCACACAGTCGTTCCCGCGATGAGCGCGGTGAAGATCGACAAGGACATCCCGCTGGCGTCGGCGGCGCTGATCGGCTGCGGCGTGCTCACCGGCTTCGGCGCCGCCCACAACACCGCCGACATCCGCGAGGGCGACACGGTCGCCGTCGTCGGCTGCGGCGGCGTCGGCCTCAACGTGATCCAAGGCGCCAAGTACTCGGGCGCCGAGCGGATCATCGCCATCGACATGGTGGACGGCAAGCTCCAGACGGCCCAGAAGTTCGGGGCCACTGATCTCGTGAACGCGAGCGAAGACGACAGCATCACGAAGGTCATGGAACTGACCGATCAGCGCGGCGCCGACGTCGCGTTCGAGGTCATCGGGCTCCAGGCCACGATCGATCAGGCGTTCACCATGACGCGCCGCGGAGGCCAGACGGTGCTGGTGGGCGTGCCGGCGATGGACGTGATGATGACCGTGCCCGTCGGGCTCGGACTGATCTTCTCGGAGAAGCAGATCCGCGGCTGCCTGTACGGGTCGTCGAACGTGCACCACGACATCCCGATGCTCGCCAATCTCTACGCCGAGGGGAAGCTGATGCTGGACGAGCTCGTCTCCCACGAGATCACGCTCGAGGGCGTGAACAAGGCTATGGACGACATGAGCTCGGGTGAGGTCACCCGCTCGGTGATCGTCTTCG
>JBKPDG010000034.1:0-5186 GCA_046727755.1 Actinomycetota bacterium | reverse complement strand
GGTAGAGCCGGGCGCCGTTCTCGAGGAACACGTTGCTGGAGCGGCCCCACGACACGACCCGCCGGAACAGGTAGCGCGCGACCTCGTCAGGGCTCAGCCGTCGCTGCCCGCGCAGCGTGCACGTGACCCCGTACTCGTTTTCGAGACCGAAGATCCGCCTCTCCACACGCGGAGCGTACTGGCCCTACGGCTTGCTGCCGGACCGAAACACTCGTGCGCCGTACGATGGTTTCGTGGTGCGGATGGAGCGGCTGACCTGGGTCAGCGGGTCATTTTCGGCCCACGTGCTCAACGCCCGGCTGCATTCGGAGGGGATCGACGCCGAGCTGCGAGGCTCGATCGACGGGCCCTACGCGCTCACGGTCGGAGACATGGCGCGCGTCGACGTGTACGTCCCCGCCGATCAGATGGACGACGCCCGGCTCGTCGTGCTTGCCGGAGAGGTCGATGCCGCCCTCGCCGCGCCGCGCGAGTGGAGCGGTTCCCCAACGAGATGGGGGCCGTGGGCGCGATGCATCGCTGCGGCCGCACTCATCGCCGCCGCGGTCGCGCCGATCGTGCTGTACGCGCGCCTGGGCTGACGTTTTCGCCGGTCAGGCGGCGAGGGCACGGCCGAGCTCGTCGCCTTTGATGCGACGAAAGGCGCGCCCGGCGACGCCACGCTGGAGCACGGCCACCTCGAGCTGGTCAGGGCTAAGAGGCTGCCCGTCGCTCTCGCCGAGCACCGACGCGCCGAGCTTGACCGCGTCGGCGACGGCCAGGCCGGGCTGGTACCGGGAGTCGAGCGTCCGGGCGATGGCGTCGGCCTGGCCGCCAAGGACCGTGTGGCCTTCCTCGTCCTGCACGGTTCCGTCGTACAGGATGTGGAACAGCTCGTCGTTCCCGAGCGTGTCGCCGACCTGGGCGACGAGGATCTCGACCTCGTAGGGCTTCATCTCGTGGGTGAAGACCTGCCCCAGCGTCTGCGCATAGGCGTTGGCGAGAGACCGGGCGTTGACGTCCTCGCGTGAGTACGCGTAGCCCTTGAGGTCGGCCTGCCGAATACCCGCGATCTTGAGCATCTCGAACTCGTTGTACTTGCCGACGCCCGCGAACGCGATGTGGTCGTAGATCTCGCTGATCTTGAACAGCGTGCGCGACGGGTTCTCGGCGACGATGACGATGCCGTCGGCAGACTCGAGCGCAATGAGGCTGCGGCCGCGTGCGATGCCCTTGCGGGCGTAGTCGGCGCGGTCCTTCATGACCTGCTCGGGCGAGACGTAGAAGGGCATGGTCATTGGCCGGCGCCCTCCTCTCGCCCACCCAGCAGCGCCTCGGCACGTCGTGCGACCTCGTCGTCGGGCATCGCCCGATACCCGTCGGCCTCGACGACGGAGACCGTCGGGAAGATGCGCCGCACGAGGTCGGGGCCGCCGGTCGCGGTGTCCTCGTCGGCCGCCGCGAAGAGCGACCGCACCGCGATGTCGACTGCTTCGTCGAAGCTCAGCCCCTCACGCCACTGCGCCTTGATCCAGTTCTTGGCGTGGACGCCGCCGGAGCCGTTGGTCTGGAAGTCGGCTTCTTCGTACTTGCCTCCGGTGGGGTCGAAGCTGAACACCCGGCCGCGCCCCCGGCGCTCGTCGAACCCGGCGAAGAGCGGCACGACGACGAGCCCCTGCATGGCGGCGGGAAAGTTGGCCCGCACCATCTGAGCGAGCTGATTGGCCTTTCCCTCGAGCGACAGCGACTCACCCTCGATCTTCTCGTAGTGCTCGAGTTGCGTCTGGAACAGGCGGACCATCTCGTTCCCGGGCCCGGCCACGCCAGCGAAGGCGACGCCGGAGTGGTGGTCGGCCCGGAACACCTTCTCGATCCGGCGGTTCGCGATCGCGAATCCGGCCGTGGCGCGGCGGTCGCCGGCAAGCACCACACCGTCCGCGTACCGGATCGCGACGACGGTCGTGCCGTGCGCGACCTCCAACGGAGCGGACTGGCCACCGCCGAGCGGTGCGGGCGCCGAGCTGCTGCTTTCGGCCGGACCGGCGCGCCGCAGAAGCTCGACGAACGACGGTCCAGGGTCGATTCCGGGCCCGAACATGGGAAGCGGGCTGTCGTTCATCGCCGAGCGAGCCTACACGGGCGAAATGTCAGCGAATTCGGCGAAGCAGTCGCCAGAACCACATCCGTCGACGCAGACGACGCACCGTTCGCTCGTCTTCCATGCCTTTGATCACGTCGGCTGACGGCACATGCTGCGACCCGCTCGCCGCGATGGGCCAGGAGCGAGCACCTTGCGCCCGTCCGAAGAACCGCTCCGACGCCACACGCGAAGCCTACGCCGCCCTCCCCCGCAACGCGAGCGCCCGCTCCCTCGCGAGACCCTCCCACCTGGCGCGCTGCGACCGATGCTTCGCGTCGGCAGTGACGTACCGGGCCGCACGCTTGAGCAGATCGGGGTCCTCCCGAAACAAACCGAGCGCGTTGTTGCACCGCACACACAGCAAGCCCCGGATCTCCCCTGTTGCATGGTCGTGGTCTACGTGGAGTGAAATTCCCGGCGTCGGCGGGTACTCACACAGAGCGCACACTCCGGCCTGCTGGTCGAGAATCCGCTCGTACTCGTCAGGCGTGAGGCCGAATTTGTTGCGTAGGTGGATTTCGCGCATCTTCCTATTGCGCGTCGCACGGTTTCGTTGACGTGACGCCTTCAACCTTTCAGGGTTCGCCTGTTGCCACATCCTCACTCGCGCGATCTCGCGCTCGCGATTGTGCCGATACCACTCCTTGCGACGCGCGGCAGTACACGCCTTGCACTCGGGTCGCTTACCCCCGCGGCCGCTCTTTTCGGCATAGAAGTCACCGAGGGATTTGAGCTCTCCGCACTGCTTGCATCGCTTCATGACCGGATCGTACGGAGAGGGTGTGACAGCTACGTCCAGGTCTGTGTCCCTATTCGCCCACACTAAGAAGTGGACAAAAGGGTTATTGACCCCCTTTTTGAACATAGCTTTTTACGAAATCCTCCGCATTTTCCTCGAGCACCGAATCGATTTCGTCCAAGAGATCGTCGAGCTCTTCCTTGAGCTCCTCGCCTTGCTTCGGAGGCGCGAGCTCTTCGACCTCTTCGTCGACGCGTTCCTTCGGCGCCGGGCGTTGCTTGCGCTCTCGCTCGGGCATGGGGGACGGCCCTCCTACGACGCCAACCGAGCTACGAGCTCGGCGGGGGTCGTGCATTCCTCGAACAACGATTCGACGTGGGCGCGCGTTCCTCGGAGCGGCTCCATCATCGGGATGCGCCGGAGCGGGTCGCTCCCCACGTCGAGGATGAGGCTGTCCCAGTTCGCCGCGACGACGGCGTCCGCCCACTTCGCGAGGCACTGGCCCCGGAAGTACGCACGGGTGCTCGGCGGTGGCTCGGTCATGGCGGTCGTCACATCGGGCTCCTCGACCAACCGCTCGACCTTACCCGCACGCACCAGGCGTTCGAACAACGACTTCTCGGGCCGCACGTCGTGGTACTGGAGGTCGAGCAGCGCCATCTTGGGATCGTCCCACTCGAGCGAGTCCCGTTCGCGGTACGCGTCGAGGAGCTTGAGCTTGGTGACCCAGTCGAGCTGCCCGTCGAGCGTCATCGGATCCCGCTCGAGCCCGGTCAGGGCCGCCTCCCAGCGCTCCAGCACCTGCTGACCGACCTCGTCGCCGCCGCAGGCCTCGAGGCCGACGTCGTCGGCGTACTTCTGCGCCAGCCGCAGGAACTCCCACTGGAGGTCGACGGCCGTGACCGTCCCGCCGTCGACGAGCTCGACGGTGGCGCGGCACGTCGGATCGTGCGACACCGCGCGCATCGAGGGTACCGGCGACACGATCGAGTAGTCCTTGTCGATGAAGTCGTCCTCGACCATGGCGAGGACGAGCGCGGTCGCTCCGACCTTCAGGAACGTCGCGATCTCGCACAGGTTGGCGTCGCCGACGATGACGTGTAGGCGCCGGTACTTTTGCGGGTCGGCGTGTGGCTCGTCGCGGGTGTTGACGATCGGCCGCTTCAACGTGGTCTCGAGCCCGACCTCCTCCTCGAAGAAGTCGGCCCGCTGGCTGAGCTGGTAGCCCGTATGGCCCGTCCCGTTCTCGCCGCCGACCTTGCCGGCCCCCGTGAACACCTGGCGGGTCACGAACCATGGCAAGAGATGGCGCACGAGTGTCGCGAACGGGACGCTCCGGTCGACCAGATAGTTCTCGTGGGTGCCGTACGAGTTGCCCTTGCCATCGGTGTTGTTCTTGTAGACGACGATCTCCTGGCCGGCGCCCAACAGCCGCCGCGCCGCCTGCATCGAGCGGGAGAGGATGCGCTCCCCCGCCTTGTCTGCGCACACCAGCTCGAGCACGTCGGCGCACTCCGGCGTCGAGTACTCCGGGTGCGCGTGGTCGACGTAGTACCGCGAGCCGTTGGTGAGCACCGTGTTCACGAGGTGCGTCTCGATCTCCGGCGGGGCCGCGCCTTCGCGGGCGAACCCGCGGGCGTCGCGGCCGGGCGACTCGTCCTCGAAGTCCCAGCCGACCTTGCGGTGCTCGACGTACGCGTTGATGAGCATCGACGACGCGAGAACCGGGTTGGCGTCCGACGCCCCGCGGAGCGCGACGCCGTACTCGGTCTCGATACCGCAGACCTTGGGCACGGCCACGGAGTCAGCCTACCTGGCGGCCCTTCGAGACCTTGTCGCCGGGGACGGCTGCAAGCCGTCGCAGGTCAGAGATACTGCCCGGTGGTCACGCGCTCGATCTGCCGGCCGCCGCCGGAGCCGTCATCGTCGGCGAGCAACGTGCGCACGAACACGATTCGCTCGCCCTTCTTGCCGGAGATCTTCGCCCAGTCGTCCGGGTTCGTCGTGTTCGGCAGGTCTTCGTGCTCGCGGTACTCCTGCCGGATGGCGTCGACGAGGTCGGTGCTGGAGATCCCCTTCTCACCGCCGCTGATCTGGCGCTTGATCGACATCTTCTTCGAGCGCCGGACGATGTTCTCGATCATGGCGCCCGACGCGAAGTCCTTGAAGAACAGCACCTCTTTGTCACCGTTCTGGTACGTGACCTCCAAGAAACGGTTCTCGTCGTCGTTCGAGTACATGCGCCCGACGGCAGTGTCGATCATCGCGTCGACGGCCTGGCGCCTCCCACTGGCGCGACTCGTCTCGTCTTCCGCGATCGGCAGGTCG
>JBKPDG010000033.1:0-12481 GCA_046727755.1 Actinomycetota bacterium | reverse complement strand
GCCCTGCACCGGCTTCCACATGGCGTGGATGGACCCGAGCGCGGCATAGCAGTCCTTGACGGACTCGACGACGACGCGCACCCCGAGGAGGTCCTGCACGTCGTCGAACTCCTTGCCCTGCACGACCATCTTCTCGTAGATCGACCAGTAGTTCTTCGGACGACCTCGTACGTCGCCGTCGATGCGCAACCCGGCGAGGCGGGCGCGAAGCTCGGTGAGCACCTGCTCCAGGTACTCCTCGCGTTCGGGCGCCCGCAGCGAGACCATCTGCTCGATCTCGGCGTACCGCTTCGGGTGCAGCACGTCGAAGGCGAGATCTTCGAGCTGCCATTTCACGTCGGCGATGCCGAGCCGGTGCGCGAGCGGGGCGTAGATGTCGAGCGTCTCCTGGGCGATCCGCTGCTGCTTCGCCTCGGGGAGCGACGAGATGGTCCGCATGTTGTGGAGCCGGTCAGCCAGCTTGATCAGCAGGACGCGGATGTCCTTCGCCATCGCCACGAGCATTTTGCGCAGCGTCGCGGCCTGCTGCGCTTCCTTGGAGTCGAACTGGAGACGGTCGAGCTTGGTGACCCCGTCCACGATGGCGGCGACGTCGGGCCCGAAACGCTCCTGGAGGTCCTCGTCGGTGACCGTGGTGTCCTCGACGGCGTCGTGGAGGAGCGCGGCGGCGATCGTGACGTCGTCCAGGCCGAGGCCGGCGAGGATCATCGCCACGCCGAGCGGGTGGGCGATGTACGGCTCGCCGGATCGGCGCACCTGGTCGGCGTGGGCGGCCCGGGCGACTTCGAAGGCCTGCTCGATCATTGCCGTGTCGGCCTTGCGGTGCCGGTCGCGATAGGCGGCGATGAGCGGGGCGACCTCGACGTCGACGTGGTGGCGGCGCCAAGGCAGGACCGAGCGCCGGTCGGGCCGTACCTCAACCCGCGGCTCGGTGTTACTCATGAATCAAGGCTACTAGCGGCGCTTCCGGCGTCGTTGCTGGCGGGGACGAGGCGCGCGTGGAGTCGGCGGCGGGCTGCTCGTAGGTCGCGGCGACTCGGCGCGACGGGCCGGCTGCGGCGCGGCCGGCACACCTGCCGGGGTGGGCGCGGGTTCCGGCTCCGGCTCGGGCTCCGCTGCCGGCGCCTCGACGCGCGCGCCCGCCCGGGCGAGCTGCTCCTCCGAACGCCCGCGCAGCGCCCGGTAGCGGGGCTCCCGCTCCTTCCACCACGCCAGCAGCGGGACCGCCACAAAGATCGACGAGTAGGCCCCGGTCAGGATGCCCACGAACAGGGCGAGCGCGAAGTCCCGAAGGACAAGCGCGCCGAACAGCCCCGCCCCGACGAACAACAGCGACGCCACTGGGAGCACCGCGACCAGCGACGTGCTCAGCGAGCGCATCAGCACCTGGTTCGTCGACCGGTTCGCCATCTTCGAGTATGTGTCGCCGCGCTCGGTGCCGAGGGTCGCCTCGTTCTCCTTCACCTTGTCGAACACGACGACGGTGTCGTACATCGAGAACCCGAGGATTGTCAGAAACGCCACCACCGTCGCTGGCGTGACCTCGAAGCCCGTGAGTGCGTAGACGCCGACAGTGATGACGATGTCGTGAGCCACGGCAGCAATGGCGGCCACGGCCATCTTCCACTCGAATCGGAATGCGAGATAAAGGGCGACGACGACGAAGAACACGATGAGCGCTCTGATCGCGTTGTCCCGAACCTGGTCGCCGAATGTGGGGCCCACCGTGTTGACGCTCACCTCGCCCCTCGTCGCGTTCCCGTATTGAGCGAGGGCGTCGGTGATCCTGCCCTCGGTGGCCGGGTTGACCTCCTTCGACTGGACTCGCACCGCCTGCCCCGAATCGCCCTCCAGCACGAGCACCCTGGCATCGGAGACGCCGAGGCCCTCGACGAGGTCCCGCACGTCACCGACCGAGGCCGACTTGCCCTCCACCGGCACCTGCCACGAGGTCCCGCCTTCGAAATCGATGCCGAGGTTCAGGCCGCGGGTGAACATCGCCACGACCGCAATCAGGAGGAACGTGCCCGACACGATCGCCCAGCGCCACGGCCGACCGGTGAAGTCGAAGTTGGTGCGCTCGTGATACAGGTCGGCGGGCGTGTGGCGCCGACCGTCGGCGCGTGGGCTCACGCCGTCACCTCCTTGGCGTCGAGACCCGACGCGATCCCGACCACGGGCACTCGCACGAGCTCGCGGCGGCGGGACAGGATCACCACGAGCGGGTGCATGAAGAAGTAGGTGACTCCCAGATCGAGGAGGGTGGAGAGGCCAAGGAAGAACGCGAAGCCCTTCACCGACCCCGAAGCCAGCCAGTACAGGATGGCGGCGCCGATCAGCGAGACAATGTCGCCGGCGAGAATCGTGCGAAAGGCGCGCGTGAAGCCGCGATCAACCGACGAGCGGACGGTCTTCCCGGTGCGGACTTCATCTTTGAGACGTTCGAAGTAGACGACATAGGAGTCGACGGTGACGCCGACCGACACGATGAGCCCGGTCACGCCGGCCAGAGACAACGTGAGGTTGAACCCCGAGTTACTGAGGTACGCGACAACGGCGTAGGTGGCGCCCGCGCCGAGCAGGAGACCAAGGATCACGACCACGCCCAACAGCCGGTAGAAGAACAGCATGTAGAGCGCGACGAGGACGAGCCCGATGACCGCCGCCGCCACACCCGACCTGAGCTGGTCGCTGCCGAGCGTCGGCGAGACGCTCTGCACGGTCTGTTGCTTCTCGTCGAACCGCACGGGAAGGGCGCCGTACTTGAGCACGCTGGCGAGATCGTCGGCTTCGCCCTGGGTGAAGTCCCCCGAGATCACCACGTCGCCGGGAAAGTTCGGCTCGTTGAATCGCGGCGCCGACTGCACCACGCCGTCAAGCACGATCGCCACGCTGTTCTGCGGCGGCTGCCTCGGGAACGACTCCTGCGCGAGCTGATTGAACTTGTCGCGGCCCGAGTCCTTCAGCGAGAGAGTGACGCCGTAGCCCTGCCCCTGCTGGAACTCCGACTTCGCCCCCGAGGTCTCCCTCCCGGTGAGCGCGGCGGGTCCGAGGAAGTAACGGACCGCCGCTTGCTCCTCCTGCTTTCGCCCAGGCAGCACGACACACGCGTCGGCCTTGTCGTCAGCCGGGGCGCTGTTCGGGATGGCCTGGGGATTCGGGATCGCGCTCGCATCACACGAGGCGATGGCGGCCTTCGTCGCGTCGTCGGCCGGCGGCGTGTCCCTCGCTGCGGCCGGCAGCTCGGCCAGCACGGGACGGAAGCGCAGCTCGGCCGTTCGGCCCACAAGGCGGCGAGCCTTGTCGCGATCCTTCACGCCGGGGAGGTTGATGACGATGTTGTCGCCCTCGCGAGCGACCTCGGCGTCGGAGACGCCGAGGCCGTTCACGCGCCGGTCGATGATGTCCTTGGCGGTATCGAGCGAGCTCTCGCTGGGATTCCCGGCCGGGATCAGCCGCACCGAGATGCCACCCTGCAGGTCGAGCCCGAGGACCGGCGTGTTCCCGACGGCCACCGTTGCGACGAGCGCGATCACCACGACCGCCACGCTTCCGATCAGGTACGCCCAGTACTTGCGCACGGTCAGGTCTCGCCCCGAGGACCTTCGCTTCTGTCGTCGCCGGCACCGCCCTCGGTGGGATCCTCGAGCTCGTCGATCTCGTCGATCGGGCCCAGGCGCTGAGCGATCGCGCCCCGGGCCACACGGAGCACGATGCCGGGCGCGACCTCGAGGTCGAGGGTCTCCTCGTCGAGCCCGCGGATCGTGCCGTAGATGCCCCCGGACGTCACGACGTCGTCACCGACCCGCAGGCTGGCCACCATCGCCCGGTGCGCGGCCATCCGCCGCCGCTGCGGGCGCACGATCAGCAGCAGGAACGCGGCGACGAGAATGCCGAGGTAAAGGAGGGCTACGGGCATCGAGTGTGGGTTGCGGCTGGAACCGGAACCGGAAATCGATGCTAGCGGAACCCTGTTCCGCCCAAAGGGTCGCCCGTGCTACGGCTCGAAGAGGCTCGGCCCGCGGCCGGTCTCGGGCGGCACGCCCAGCCCGAGGTGCGCGTATGCGGCGGCGGTCGCGACGCGGCCGCGGGGCGTTCGCTGCAACAGACCTTCCTTGAGGAGGAACGGCTCGTACACGTCCTCGACCGTCTCGGCCTCCTCGGTGACCGCGACCGCGAGCGTGTTGAGCCCGACGGGCTGGCCGGCGAACGTCTCGCACAACGCGGTGAGGATCGACCGGTCGACCTTGTCGAGCCCCCGCTCGTCGACCTCGAACAGCGCCAGGGCAGCGCGGGCGGTGTCGGCACTCACGGTGCCGTCGCCGCGCACCTCGGCGTAGTCGCGCACCCGCTTCAGCAGACGGTTCGCGACCCGGGGTGTGCCGCGGGCGCGGCCTGCGATCTCGCGGGCGCCGCCCGACGCCAGCGGCACGCCCAGGATGCCGGCGGCGCGCTCGAGGATCGTGACCAGGTCCTCGGGCTCGTAATAGTCGAGGCGGGAGACGAGGCCGAAGCGGTCGCGCAACGGGCCGGTGATGAGGCCGGTGCGGGTGGTGGCACCGGCGAGCGTGAAGCGGGGCAGGTCGAGCCGGATCGAGCGCGCCGACGGACCCTTGCCGATGACGATGTCGAGCTGAAAGTCCTCCATCGCCGGGTACAGCACCTCTTCGACGGCGCGCGGGAGTCGGTGGACCTCGTCGATGAAGAGCACGTCGCCGTCGTCGAGGTTGGTGAGGATGGCGGCGAGATCGCCGGCGCGCTCGAGCGCGGGCCCGCTCGTGACGCGCAGACTCACGCCGAGCTCGGCCGCCACGATGCCGGCCAGCGACGTCTTCCCGGTTCCCGGCGGCCCGGCGAAGAGCAGATGGTCGACGGCCTGGCCGCGTTGCTTCGCCGCGCCGAGCAGGATCTCGAGGTGCTCCTTGAGGCGATCCTGGCCGACGAACTCGTCCAGCCGGCGGGGTCGCAACGTGGTCTCCTCGGCCCGCTCGATGGGGTCGGCGGCCGGGCTAAGCAGCTCCTCCCTAGACACGCGTGACCGCCAGGAGCTTCAACGCGTCGCGCAGCAGTTCCTCGACCGGTCCGTCGTCGGGCAGCTGGGCGAGGACGTCACGCACCTCATCCGTCTGGTAGCCCAACCCGGACAGTGCCGCTCGCACCTCGGCGCGGCTCGACGGCGGCGCCGCCCCCGCGTCGGCGTGCTCGAGCGCCGGCACCTCCAGACGCGCCTTGAGCTCGACCAGCAATCGCTGGGCGGTGCGCTTGCCGACGCCGGGCACCATCGTCAGCGCGTCGAGGTCGTCGTCGACCAGGGCGCGCCGGAGCACACCCGGCGAGTGCACCGACAGGATCGCCAGCGCCAGCTTGGGACCGACGCCGTTCGCCCCGATGAGCACCTCGAAGGTGTCCCGCTCGTCGCGGGTCGGGAAACCGAAGAGCACCATCGAGTCGTCGCGCACGTGGAGATGCGTGAACAGCATGGCGGCGGCGCCGGGCTCGAGCGTCGGGATCGCGCTCAAGGGGACGAGCGCGCGGTATCCCACCCCGCCCACCTCGACGAGCACCTCGCCGGCGGCGGACCGTTCGAGCACCTCTCCGCGCACCGACCCGATCATCCGCCCGACTCCTTCGCCAGGGCGGCGCCGACGGCACGCGTGAGCCCGTCCGGAGCCGGCCCGTCGGCGGCGAACGCGGCGCGCAGCCCGGCCGAGCCGAGATGGCACACCGCGAGTGCGAGGGCGTCGGCGGCGTCGGCGGGTCGCGGTGGCTTCGGCAGCGTGAGCAACCGCGCCACCATCGCCTGAACTTGCGGCTTGCCCGCGGTGCCGTCGCCGGTCACCGCCAGCTTCACCTCGTTCGGGCTGTAGTGGAATACCGGCACGCCCGTGCGCCCCGCGACCGCGAGCGCGAGCCCGCTCGCCTGCCCGACGGACATTGCGGTTCGCGTGTTCACCTGGAAGAGCACGCGTTCGACGGCAAGGGCGCACGGGCTGAGCTCGTGCACGAGCCCGTCGAGCTCGCGCTGGAGGACGGCGAGCCGCTCGGGCAACGCGGCCTCGGGCTCCGTGTGGATCACCCCGAACGCCTCCGCAACCAGCGTCCCGCCCTCGCCCCGCGCCACGGCTCCGTATCCGCAGCGCGACACGCCGGGATCGATGCCCAGCACGGGGCCGGCGGCGTCGAACATGGGTTCGACGCTATCGGGGGCACCCCGACGGGTGGGGGACCCTCGCCCCTGGTGCGTATCTGAAGGACGCCTGGCGTCCTTCAGATGCGCATGTCAGCGCAGGAGCAGGACGAGCACCACGACGACGACCACCACGACCACGGCGACCACGGGGATCAGCCGTCTCATGATCGGGGCGCCGGCGGTACGAAACAGGTCCACCGGCTCGGCTTCGGGGGCGTCGATCGTGCGGGCCGCTCCCGGCGCAGCCGGCGCGGCGGCCGTCGCCGCCGCGGGGGCGGCGTCCGATCCCGACAGCACGTCGCGCTCGAGGTTGCCGACGAACTGAGCGAGGAGCTTGCTCGAGACGTCGGCGATCACACCCCGTCCGAACTGGGCGACCTTGCCCGTGATCGTCACGTCGCTGTCGATGCGGACGCGCGTGCCTTCGCCGTCCGGCTCCAGCGCGGCCGTGACGGTCGCCGAGGCGTTGCCCTGACCGCGCGTGTCACGACCCTCGGCCCGGATGACCGCCCGGTGGTTGGCGTCGTCCACCTCGGCGAGGCGGGCGGCGCCCTTGTACTGCGCTGTGATCGGCCCGACCTTGACCTTCACGATGCCGCGGAACTCGTCGCCCTCGACCTCCTGGAGCTGCGCGCCCGGCATGCAGGGAGCGATGCGCTCCACGTCGAGCAGCACGCGCCACGCCTCTTCGACGGGCACGTCGACCCGGAACTCGTCCTGAATGTTCACCGGCCTTCCCCCTTGCCGAACGCGCGCTCGGCGGACCTCAGGTCATCGAGCGTATCGACGTCGGCGGCGCTTCCTGTGTCCGTGCAGTCGACGTCTACGACGCCTTCGGCGTCCATCAGCACGCGGGCGCCTTCGTCGCCGTCCAGCCGGCGCGCCTCCGGCCAGATGGACCGCGCGAGGAGCACGGGGTGGCCCCGGCGGCCGTGGTAGGTCGCCACCGCCAGGCGCGCTCCCCCGCGGTACGCGTCGGCGAGCCGGCGGTAGGCATCCGCGCCGACGAATGGCTGATCGGCGAGACCCACCGCGACCGCGCCCACCTGCGCCCACGCATCCAACGCCTCGAGGGCAGCCCGCAGCGACCGTGCGATCCCGCGGCGCCACCGGCGCGAGCGAACGACGAGCACACCCTCCGGAGCGGCCCGCGCCACCGCGTTGCCGCGATGACCCACGACGAGGACCACGGGACGGAGTCCGCTCGCGGTCGCGGCGGCCAACGCCCACGACACCAGCGCACGTCCGTGCACCTCGACGAGCGGCTTGGGAACGTCGCGCTCCAGACGCGACCCGCGACCGGCGGCGAGAACGGCGATCGCAACGTCAGGCCGGGTCAAACCGACGCAGCTTCGAGCGCGCGCCGCACGAGCACGCGCGCGAGGTGCTCGCGGTACTCGGGCGTCGCGTTGATGTCGCCCGGCGGCTCGGTGGCCTCGGCGGCAAGCTCGGCGGCCTGTTCCGGTGACGCTCCCCTGGCCAGCGCTTCCTCCACCGCGACGGCGCGCAACGGCGTCGCGCCCATGTTCACGAGCGCGACCCGGGTCGCGCCGTTGCGGACCGCCATCGCGCCGACGATGGCCCAGTCCTGGGCACGGCGTTGGAACTTCTGGTACGAGAAGCCGGCGTCGGGCAGCTTGGGCACCCGGATCTCCGTGAGCATCTCGTCGGGCTCGAGGCATACCTCGAGGAACCCGGTGCAGAAACCGCCCGCGCCGATCGTGCGCTCGCCTCGTCGGCGGAACGGGCGCGCAGGTACTCGAACGGCGCTGGGATCACGGCTTCGTCCCCGCCGCGGCCAGCACCGCCTGGACGATGTTGTGGTACCCGGTGCAGCGGCACAGGTTCCCCTCGAGCCCCAACCGGACGTCACGCTCGGTCGGGTTCGGGATCTCGTCGAGCAGCGAGACCGTGGCCATGACCATGCCGGCCGTGCAGAAGCCGCACTGGAGCGCGTGGTGCTCGTGGAACGCGGCCTGGACGGGGTGGAGCTCGTCGCCTTGTGCGAGGCCCTCGATCGTCGTGACCTCCGACCCGTCCGCTTGCGCGGCCAGCATCGTGCAGGACTTCACCGATTCCCCGTCGACGAGCACAGTGCACGCGCCGCACGACGACGTGTCGCACCCGATCTTCGTCCCCGTGAGACCGACGACCTCACGCAGGTACTGGACCAGCAGCAGACGAGATTCGACGTCATGTTCATGCGCCTGCCCGTTGACGGTGGTCTCGATTCGCACGGCGGGACTGTAACCGTCGAACCCGGCTACCCGCTGCGGTCGGGGCCGGCGCGTTCGATGTCGATCCGAACGAGAACGCGCCGGTCACGCTCCATGGCGGCCCGATACTCGTCCCAGTCGGGATGCTCTCCCGAGAGCGATCGGTAGTACTCGACGAGAAGCTCCATCGCCTCGGGCAAGGACACGATCGTCGCGGTCCCGTCGACTTGGATCCAGTCCCCGAAGAACCCGTCGTTGAGCACGCACAGTGAGACGCGGGGATCGCGGCGCAGGTTCGCGACCTTCATCGCCGTCTCGCGCGTGCTCACGCCGACGCTCCCCTCGGCGTCGATCGAGCACAGAACCGGCGACAGCTGCGGGTCGCCGTTGGCGCGGCACGTCACCATCACCGCGCGGTGATTCTCGCGGAGGAACTCCCGAGCTCGATCGAGCTCCATCGCTATGCGAGGACGGCCTGGAGGACGTCGTCGGGGATGTCGAAGTTGGCGTAGACGGCCTGCACGTCGTCGTGCTCCTCGAGCGCGTCGATCAAGCGCACGACGCCGCGCGCGATCGCCTCGTCCGTGAGCGGCACCGTCTGCGTCGGGAGCATCGTGAGATCGGCGCTGGTGAACGGGATCTCGGCTCCCTCGAGCGCGCCGCGGACAGATTGCAGATCGGCCGGCGGCGTCGTGATCCGCCACGTGTCGCCCTCGTCGACGATGTCCTCCGCCCCGGCATCCAGCGCCGCCAGCATGAGGTCGTCCTCGGTCGCGGCGCGCTTCTCGACGTAGATCACGCCCTTGCGCTCGAACTGCCATGCCACCGCACCCGGCTCAGCCAGCGAACCCCCGTTGCGGGTGAAGACGTTCTTCACCTCTTGCCCGGTGCGGTTGCGGTTGTCGGTGAGGCACTCGACGTACACGGCCACGCCACCCGAGGCGTATCCCTCGTAGCTCGCGGGCTCGTAGCGGACGCCTTCGAGCTCGCCCGTCCCCCGCTTGATCGCCCGGTCGATGGTGTCAGCGGGAACGGAGCTGTCCCGCGCCTTCTGCACCGCCGCCCGCAGCGTCGGGTTCCCTTCCAGATCGCCTCCGCCGCTTCGCGCGGCGACCTCGATCTGCTTGATGAGCTTGGCGAAGAGCTTCCCCCGCGCCTTGTCGGCGGCGCCCTTCTTGTGCTTGATCGAATGCCACTTGGAATGCCCACTCATTGCGCTACCTCGGTCAAGAATCTTTGGTGCAGCCGCAAGTCGCCCGACAGCTCGGGATGGAACGTCGCCGCCCAAATGGCACCCTCGCGCAGCAGCACCGGGTGCGCGTCTTGGACGGCGAGCACCTCGACCGTTTCGCCGACGCGCTCGACGACCGGCGCCCGGATGAACACGCCGGGGAACTCCGCGTCGATGCCGTCGACGGCCAGCCGGGCTTCGAACGATTCGCGCTGACGTCCGTAGGCGTTGCGCACCACTGTGCAGTCCAGCACACCCAACGCGGGGGGTGAGGCGGTGTGACCGGCGCCGTCGCGCACATCGGCGGCAAGGAGGATCAAGCCGGCGCACGTCCCGAACACCGGGAGGCCATCGGTCAATGTTGCGAGCAGTGGCTCGCGCAGTCCGGACGTGTCGAGAAGCTTCGAGATCGTCGTCGACTCGCCGCCGGGGATGAACAACGCGTCCAGGCCACCCAGGTGCTCGGGCACCCTGACCTCGACGGCTTCGACGCCCAGCGCGTCGAGCACCTCACGATGCTCGCGGAACGCCCCCTGGAGCGCGAGAACCCCGGCCTTCATGACCTGGAGGGACCGGATCGTGCGCCACCGCTACCAGCCCCGCTCGGCCAGTTTCACGTCGAGCTGGTCGATCTCCTCGCCACGCATCGCGCCTCCGAGCCCGCGCGACACCTTGGCGACGATGGTGGGATCGGCGTAGTGGGTGGTCGCCTCGACGATGGCCTTCGCGCGCGTCGTCGGGTCGTCGCTCTTGAAGATGCCGCTGCCCACGAACACCGACTGCGCGCCGAGCTGCATCACGAGCGCAGCGTCGGCGGGGGTGGCGATGCCGCCCGCGCAGAAAAGGGGAACCGGCAGCTCACCGAGCGCGGCGACCTCGCGCACGAGCTCGACCGGCGCCCGGTGCTCCTTGGCCGCCGCGAACAGCTCGGGCTCATCGGCGACGCCGAGGCGGCGGATGTCGCCGAGGATCGAGCGGAGGTGCCGGACCGCCTCGACGATGTTGCCGGTGCCCGCCTCGCCCTTCGAGCGGATCATGCACGCGCCCTCGGCGATCCGGCGCAGTGCCTCGCCGAGGTTGGTGGCGCCGCACACGAACGGGACGGTGAACGCCCACTTGTCGACGTGATGGGCCTCGTCGGCGGGCGTGAGGACCTCGCTCTCGTCGATGTAGTCGACGCCGAGCGATTCGAGGACCTGCGCCTCGGCGAAGTGCCCGATGCGGCACTTGGCCATGACCGGGATCGTCACCGCCTGCTGGATCGCCTCGATCGTCGCCGGGTCACTCATGCGGGCGACGCCGCCGTCGCGGCGGATGTCGGCCGGGACTCGCTCGAGCGCCATGACCGACACCGCGCCGGCGTCCTCGGCGATCGTCGCCTGCTCGGCGTTGACGACGTCCATGATGACGCCGCCGCGCAGCATCTCGGCCAGCCCGCGCTTCACCCGCGCGGTGCCCGTGCTGCGCTCCTCGACCATGCGGCCAGTCTACCGACGGGCGTCTGGCGGCCTGCCGGTGGTTCTCGCTAGCTCGACGGCGGCGCGGGCGGCGGCGCGGTCACCTCGACCGGGGAGCCGATCGGAACCAGCTCCACCCACGTCCGTCCCGGGAGCAGCTTGATCGGCTTCCCCGCCGCGTCGACGTACCGGGCGGGTTGCTCCTTGGCCGGCCGGACCCAGCGGCCCCGGACGATCTTGCCGTCGGTGAACACCCACGCCTCGCCTTCGCCGACCGTCATGCCCTCGGCGGTCGGGCTGCCCGCACCGCCCTCGTAGTTCGTGAACTGCACGATCACGTTCGTCGGCGCGACCTGCTGACCCGACGCGGCGTTGAACGGCGCAAGCCCGGCGCTGCGCTTCCACGTGCGCGACTGCGCGTCGTACGTGTACGTCGGGTCGGAATCGCCGCTCAAAACCATGTGGACCGCGCTGGCCGGGTCCCCGGCCGACTGCTCGTTGCTCCCGAGGTACTGGAACAGCGCCTTCGGCGGAACGGGCTGGCCGCCCTTGGCGATCAGCTCGGCCGGTCGCCCGAACAGGTTCAAGGGCGCCTGACGGCTGCGCTCGCGGAACATGGCGTCGCCGGCGCCGGTCTCGTCGACCGCGTTCACCGGCGCCTGGCGGATGAGCTCGACGCTCGGCGCCGCGCCACCCGAGTACGCGAACACGCCCCCGAGGGGCCACACGACGTTCGGGTCGGTCGCCCGCACCGAGCGGACCGGGCCGACCGTGTCGGACAGCGTCGAGTTGAAGATCGCGAGGAACCGCGTGAAGGGCGTCTCGACGACCTCCTCGTAGACCACGTCGGCGACGTCGAGGCCGGCCTGGGGACGTGCCGGGGCGGTGTTGTCGATCTTCACCGCGAGCGCGGGCCGGGTGAGGCTCTCCCCCGCCGGCGTCGCGCCCGTGAGCGGTGCGACCGCCTCCTTCGGGGCCTCCTTCTTCTTCGACTCCTTCTCACCACCGCCGCCGCCACCGCATGCGGCGAGCACGAGCGCCAGTGCGGCGGTCACGGCGAGCAGTTGAACGACGAGCGTGGTACGTCGGCGCACTACATCTCCTTCAGGATCCTGATCCGCTCGTCGAGCGGGGGGTGGGTGTCGAACGCCCGGTTCAGCCACGTGCCCTTCTTGCCCTGCCCGTCGCCGTCACGCTCACCTTTGCCGCGTTCGAGCGGGGACTCGATCCACATCTGGGCGGTGGCCCGGGTGGCGTGGTGGACGACGGCCTTGTCGTTCTTGAGCTTCTCGAGCGCCGCGATCAGCCCGGGAGGGTAGCGAGTGAGCTGGACGCCGCTCGCATCGGCCAGCAGCTCCCGCCGCCGGCTCACCGCGAACTGCATGAG
>JBKPDG010000032.1:0-9905 GCA_046727755.1 Actinomycetota bacterium | reverse complement strand
CGTACAGCAGGCTCAAGCCAGGCGAGGTGCCCCAGTGCCCGAGCAGGCGGGGCTTGATGTGCTCGGGCTTCAGGGGTTCGCGCAGCAATGCGTTGTCGCAGAGGTAGATCTGGCCGACGGTCAGGTAGTTCGCAGCTCGCCAGTACGCGTCGATCGCGGCGACGTCGTCGTCGGAGAGCGCGGTCGGCATCAGTCCTCCTAGGTGTTTTCGAGCTGCCACGACCACGTGGCGGTGACGACGAGCGGTTCGTCCGGTCGGACCACCGTGGGCCCGAGGTTGAAGGCGTCGGGGGGATCGGACTGCGGCTCGACGCAGATGGCGCGCTCGGGTTCGTCGAAGACGACCAGGCACCGGCAGGACGTCTCGAGCGCGACGGTGATCGCGCCGGGCCAGCGCAGCACGGCCGGCCGGTCGCCGAGCCCGGTGAAGCAGTCGTCCCACGGATGCGGGCCGACCGGGACGAGCTCACCGGTCGGGATGCCGTCGTCGTCGCGCTTGTACATGGCGTCGGCGTCGATCTCCACGGTGAGCGGCTCATCGCCTCCCACGTCGCGGCGCCACCACGGGTGCCAGCCGCACGAGACGGGCATCGGGGTGTCGGCGGCGTGGACCTCCATCGTGAGCTGCAACGCGTCGGGCGCGAGCTCGAAGCGCTGGACGGCGCGTCCACCGAACGGCCATGGCGGGCCGAGGGCCGCCGAGATCACGCCTTCACCGTCGAGCTGCCAGGGGTGGTCCCGGGCGGTGCCGTGGATCGCGTGCGGCGGGTTGTTGAGCGGGAGCTGGTAACGCTGGCCCTCGAAATCGAAGCTGCCGTGCCGGACGCGACCCGCCCACGGAGTCATCGGGAAGCACCCGAAGTTGTGGTCGTCGACCTCGGGTGTCACGAGCAGGTCGCGGCTGTCCACGGTGAGCGCCACGATGCGGCCGCCCTTCTCCGGCGCGACCACGAGCCGCGCCGCCCCGGACTCGAGCGTCAACACGCTCCGCAGTCTCGCATGCGATCGCCGATGCGTTCCTCACCCGGAAATAGTCCGGGTGATGCACGCATCGTGCGCGTCAGCCCAGGCGCTCGATCACGGTGGCGTTGGCCTGGCCGCCGCCCTCGCACATGGTCTGGAAGCCGAAGCGGCCGCCGGTCGTCTCCAGGTGGTTGAGCATTGTGGTCATAAGGCGCACCCCGCTGGCGCCGAGCGGGTGGCCGAGCGCGATCGCACCGCCGCGCGGGTTGTACTTCGCCGGGTCGGGATGGAACTCGTTCGCCCACATGAGCGCGATCGCGGCGAACGCTTCGTTGCATTCGATGGCGTCGAACTCATCGATCTTCATGCCCGTGCGGTCGAGCAGCTTGCGCGTCACCGGGTTCGGTGCCGACAGCACGAGCACGGGGTCGTCGGCGAGCACGGCGAAGTGCACGAACCGCGCCCGGATCGGCAGGCCGAGGCGCTCGGCGGTGGCCCGGTCGGCGACGAGCATCGCCGAGGCGCCGTCGCTCATCGGGGACGAGTTGCCTGCCGTGATGTCGGGCGCCGGTTGCTCCTCCGACTCCCACGCCGGCGGCAGTCCCGCCAATTTCTCGAGCGACGTGTCGCGCCGGATCGCCTCGTCGACGCGCAGCACGTCGCCCGTCGGCTCGCCGTGCTCGTCGTTGAGCGGCACCGGCAGGACCTCCCGCTCGAAGAAGCCGTCGTCGACGTTGGCGGCGGCACGCCGGTGGCTCTCGAGCGCGAAGGCGTCCATCTCGTCTCGGGTGATGCCGAACCGATCGGCGAGCACCTGGGCGACCCAGAACTGGATGCCGAGCGTGTTATTGGTGTGTTCCATGAACGCGCCGCTGAACGGGCCGACCCCGCCGCGCGCGTTCGTCGACATCGGCGCCCGGGTCATCGACTCGACCCCACACGCGATAGCGAGGTCGTAGGCGCCGGCCATCACGCCCTGGGCGACGAAGTGCATCGCCTGCTGCGACGACCCGCACTGACGGTCGACGGAGGTGGCAGGGACATGCCACGGCAGTCCAGCCGCGACCCAGGCGTTGCGGGTGACGTTGCAGCCCTGCTCCCCCGACTGGGTCACACAACCGCCCACGACGTCGTCGATCGTGCCGGGATCGACGTCGTTGCGTTCGAGCAGGGAACGCAGCGCGAAGCCGAGCAGATCGGACGGGTGCCAGGTGGCGAGCGCACCCTTCCGCTTGCCGACCGCCGTGCGCACGGTGTCGACGATGACGGCCTCACGTGCCTCCATGGCACTCCTCACTGGAACCAACGGAACCTGACATGGTAGTCAGGTCGGGTTGACGCGACGCCGGCGACCGACAGGAGGGCCACATGGGCGTGACCGGTGGTGACGTTCCCGAGCACGACCACATCGTCGACACCGGCAAGAGCCAGTTCGGTCTCGACGAGCTCGGGCACATCCAGCCCGGCTTGGCGCGCATCATGCCCGAGATCGGCGCGCGCATCTGGAAGTGCTACTACGCGGGCAAGGCCGGCAATCAGCCGCTGGCGCGCTTCCAGCTCAAAGAGGCCGTCAATCTCATGGAGATGGGCGCGTTCGTGCGGCCCAAGTACGAAGAGAACATGACGAAGTTCATCGCCGAGGACGTCGAGCAGGTGAAACAGGCGATCGAAGCGTCCGACTGGGACAAGTTCGAAACCGCGTTCCATCACATGATCGAGCAGGCGAACTCGTACCACGCGGTCTACGACAAGCCGTGGCTCCGGTACAAGATCCCCGAAGATCCGCCGCCCGACCTCGACGTGACGCCGCTGCAATAGGCACCGGCGCGCCTACCCAGCCGCTTCCTCTCGCGGCGGCCGCCAGAACACGAGCAGCAACCCGAGCGCGCCGCCGAGCCCGGCGCCGGCGGTGATCGCGAGCCCCGACCACCCGTCGACCCAGCCGAACCCGAGCGCGTCGTCGAGGGACCACTCCCCCGGGCCGAGCGCGCCCAGCGCCAAGCCGAGAACGGTGAGGATCATCACGTACTCCCACCCCTCGGTCGGACGTCGGAACACGAAGAAGCCGGCGTTGCGATGGTTCGTGATCCAGGCGACGACGGCGACGCCGGTGAGCGCGGCCGCCGCCAGCGGTGTGAAGAAGCCGACGACGAGCAGCGGGCCGGCGGCGAGCTCCGTGAGTGTGACCAGCCACGCGTGCGCGGGCCCGGGCCGCAGCCCGAGGCTGGCGAACCAGTTGGAGACGCCCGGGCCCTCGCGCATCCGCATCAGGTGGTTCCAGCCGTGGGCGAACAGCATCAGGCCCGCCGCCACCCGGAGGGCGAGCAGGGCCAGGTTCACGGCGTTCGCGTCCATGCGCGGCGATCCTCCCGGGGCGCTCCGTGCTCCGTTCCCTGACGCTATCGTCAGGGTCTAGTGAGCGTCCCTGAGGCTATCGACGGCACCTACGACCCGTTCGAGGAGTTCAACCGCAGCGTCGGTGCGGGGGTGGTCGAGGATCCGTACCCGCTGCTGGCCATGGCGCGGGCGAAGGGACCGGTGCTCAAGGAGAACCTCGAGGCGGAGCTGCTCGACCCCGACGGCAACGCGGAAGTAGGGCCGGGAGTCGCGCCCGAAGTCTTCACCGCGTTCAGCTACGACGCCGTCCAGACCGTCCTGCGCGACGGCGAGACGTTCTCATCCGCGGGCTACGCCGACGTCATGGGCGCGGTCATGGGGCACACGATCCTCGAGATGGACGAGCCCGAGCACCACACGTACCGCGGGCTCGTGCAGCAGGCATTCAGTCGCAAGGCGATGGAACGCTGGGAAGTGGAAGCGGTCGGGCCGATCGTCGACGAATGCATCGACGCGTTCGTCGACCGCGGCGAGGCCGAGCTCGTGCGCGAGCTCACCCTGCCGTTCCCCGTCAACGTGATCGCCAGCATGCTCGGACTCCCCCGCGCCGATCTCCCACAGTTCCACCAGTGGGCGATCGAGCTCATCAGCGTGTCGTTCGACTGGGACCGCGGCATGCGCGCGTCAGGCCAGCTGCGCGACTACTTCGCCGGCGTGCTCGCCGAGCGGCGCGCCCATCCCGCGAACGATCTCATGAGCATCCTCGCTGCGGCCGAACTCGACGGCCAGCGCCTCACCGACGAAGAGATCTTCGCCTTCCTGCGGCTGCTCCTCCCCGCCGGCGCCGAGACGACATACCGCTCGTCCAGCAACCTGCTCTTCGGGCTGCTGACAAACCCCGACCAGCTCGACGCGCTCCGCGCCGACCGCGCGCTGATGCCGCAGGCGATCGAGGAGGGGTTGCGCTGGGAGCCGCCGCTGACCACGATCGTGCGCACCGCGACACGCGACACGGTCGTCGATGGCGTCGACATCCCGGCCGGTGCGGTGGTGATCACGAACATGGGCTCGGCCAACCATGACGAGAACCACTGGGAGCACTCCGAGGAGTTCGACATCCACCGGGAGCAGCGCCAGCACCTCGCGTTCGCGTTCGGTCCCCACATGTGCCTCGGCATGCACTTGGCGCGCATGGAGACCCGCGTGGTGCTGGAGCGGATCTTCGACCGCCTTCCGAACCTGCGTCTCGACCCGACGGCCGAGCCGCCGCACATCACCGGCATGACGTTCCGGGCGCCACCGGCATTGCCGGTGCTCTTCGGCTGAGAGGAGATCTCATGAGGGCAGAAGACCTCATTCTCGTGAGCGTCGACGACCACGTCGTCGAGCCCCCCGACCTCTTCGAGGGCCACCTGCCCGAGAAGTGGATGGAGTACGCGCCGAAGAACGTCCACCGCGACGGGATCGACGTGTGGGTGTACGAGGACAGCGTGATCCCCAACATCGGGCTCAACGCGGTCGCGGGCCGTCCGCCCGAGGAGTACAACATCGAGCCCACGAGCTACGAGATGATGCGCAAGGGCTGCTTCGACATCCACGAGCGCGTCAACGACATGAACCGCAACGGTGTGCTCGGCTCGATGTGCTTCCCGTCCTTCGTGCAGTTCTGCGGGCAGCTGTTCTCGCGCTCGAAGGACCTCGACATGGGCCTCAACCTCCTCAAGGCCTACAACGACTGGCACATCGACGAGTGGTGCGCCACCTATCCGGGCCGGTTCATCCCGCTGTCGATCCCGCCGATCTGGGACCCCGAGCTCATGGCGGCCGAGGTGCGACGGGTCGCCAAGAAGGGCTGCCACGCGGTCACGTTCTCGGAGAACCCGTTCAAGCTCGGCTGGCCGCACATCTTCGGCGACCACTGGGACCCGTTCTTCGCCGCCTGCGAGGACGAGGGCACGATCATCTGCCTGCACATCGGGTCGTCCTCGACACAGATCGAGATCGCGCCGGGCGCGCCGATCGACATCATGATCACGCTCACGCCGTTGAACACAATGGAGGCCGCGACCGACCTGCTGTGGTCGCAGGTGCTGCGGAAGTTCCCGAACCTCAAGTTCGCGCTCTCTGAGGGCGGGACGGGGTGGCTGCCCTACTGGCTCGAGCGCATCGACTACGTGTACCAGCAGCACCGCTTCTGGACGAACCAGGACTTCGGCGACGAGCTCCCGAGCCAGGTCGCGCGTGACCACTTCACGTTCTGCTTCATCAGCGACCGCGCCGGTGTCGACGAGCGCGAAGCGATCGGCATCGACAACATGACGTGGGAGTGCGACTACCCGCACTCCGACTCGTCGTGGCCGCACTCACCCGAGTCGGTCGCCAAGCAGCTCGACGGTGTGTCCGACGACGTCATCAACAAGATCACGTACGAGAACGCCATGCGCATCTTCCGCTACGACCCGTTCGCGCACCGCCCGAAGGAGCAGAGCACGACGGCGGCGCTGCGCGCGGAGGCACCCGACTAGCCCGCCCGGGCCCGCCGGTGTCGGAGCTCGGGAACGAGGCCGGCGTCGGACAGCAACCGGACCGCCCGCTCCTCCTCGACGTCGATCACGACCGCCTCGCCCGGGCGCCGGTCGACGATGAAACTCACGACACAGTCGGCGCAGGCGCTGGTGTGCTGCATCATGCAGTTGTCGCAGTTGATCTCCATGCGACAACCATCGCACGGGGGTATGACAGCTACGCCGACTACGACCAGTCCGGCACCGGGAACAGCGATCGGGGCTGGTCACACCAGCACGCCATCACACGGCCGGCGAGCGAGTCGTCTCGGATCAGCTCGACGGCACCGTCGGCGATCTCCTCGGGGGCGAGGATCCCGGGCGGGACGACGGCCGCCTCCTCCTCGGGCGTCATGCGGGCGCGGGACCGTCGCGACATCGGCGTGTCGACCCAGTCGGGGCAGATGCAGTTCACGCGGACACCGAGCGTCTCGGCGAGCGGTGCGAGCGCGGCGCTGAACCGGGCGACGCCGGCCTTCGTGGCCGCATAGTCAGGCGCGGGGTGCGGCCCGAAGCCGACACCGGCCAGGGAAGCGATGTTGACGATCGCGCCGCCACCGCGGTCGCGCATCGCCGGGATGGCGAAGTACATGCCGAGCATCGGGCCGCGGAGGTTCACATCGAGCACCCGCATCCACGCCGCCAGGTCCGCGCCGGGGAACGCCGGCTCCGTCACGATGCCGGCGTTGTTGACGAGGATGTCGAGCCCGCCCAGTGTCGTGACCGCGAATTCGATCATGGCTCGAACATCGGCTTCGCGCGCCACGTCGACGTGCACGAAGCCGGCCTGTCCAGACTCGGCCCGGATCGCCTCCACCGTGTCTCGTCCCGGCCCGTCGTCGAAGTCGGCGACTCCGACGGCCGCGCCTTCCCGGGCGAGCCGCACGGCGGTCGCACGACCGATCCCGGACCCGGCCCCGGTCACGAGCGCGACGCGCCCCGCAATGTCCACGCCATGAGTATGACCGCAGGGTGTGACAGCTAGCGGCGGAGCGCCCGCAGGAGTTTCTCCGACGAGACGACGTGGGCGCCCGTCTCGCGAGCGTGCTCGCCGACCCAGCCGTCGGACGAGGCCACGACGACGGGCACCTCCGCGGGAAGGTCGGCGGCCTGGCGCACGACGACGGCGTCGGCTTCCTCGCCCTCGGGCGAGAACACGACTCGGACCCCAGGCCGCCGGGGCGGAACAACTCCCCCGACGTCGGCGCCGTCGAACACCAGGATCACTCGGGCGCGCGTTCGCAGTTGGAGCTCGGATACGGCGCTCAACAGCCGCTCGCGCTGCTGGGCGGGCGGCACGTCACCCCACGCCAGCATCGACACGTTGTAGCCGTCCACGACGAGCACGGCGCGTGGTGTGCGCAGCATCGCGTCGAGCGCGTCGGGGTCGTCCGCCATCATGCCGGGCGGCACGCGGGGTTGCGCGCGGCGCCTCGGCTTGTGCTCGGGTTCTACCGACGCCGGCGCCTCGGTCTCCTCTGTTGCCTCCGCCGACTGGGACGGCGGTTGCAGGCGGCGGGCCTGGTCGGCGACGCCGCGCAAGCCGGTCGCCAGTCGCTGGGCCAAGTCGGCGGCGTCGATGAGGGCGCGCAGATCGTCGGGCCGCAGGACGGGCATGGCGGCGTCGGCCTCAGCGCGCGCCTTGGCGTCCGCCTCCTTCAACATCCGCCGGAGCTCGTGCAGCTCTTCGTCGATCTTCTTGGCTCGGTTCGCCTCTCGAGCGAGACGGGTGTCCGCCGCTTCGGCCGCCGCGCGCGCTTTGTTGATCTCATGTTCGATCTCGGCGGCCTTGCGCTCGGCGGCGGCGACCCGCTGGTTGGCCTGCGCCTCGCGGTCGCGCCGGCTCTGGCGCTCGTCGCGCAGCTCCCGCTCGACCCGCTCCGCTTTCTGCTCGGAGGCGACGCGCGCTGCCTCGGCGCGCCGGCGTGACTCGGCCATACCCGCGATCTGCGACTCCCGGGAGCGATCGTCGTCACCCAGCTGCTGGTCGACCCGCTGGCGTTCGTACGTGGCGCCGACGACGCCGAGCCCGAACGTCCACCCCGGGGGCCGACCGGCGCACAGCGCCGACGCCAGGGTGGACAGCTTGGACTGGTCGGCCGCTTCGTTGACAATCGCATACGCGTCGTCGGCATCCCATCTCTCCAGCGCGTCGGACGCGTCGGCGCGCGCGAGGAACTGCTCGACGGCGCCCTCGCGAAAGTCGCGGTCGGTCTCGATCGCACGCAGCAGCTGTTGACGCGCTGCTCCGCGCGCCAGGCCTCGGCGGTCGAACTCGGCTACCGGCCGCAAGATCGGCGGCACGTCGGCAGGCTCGAGCGCGCGCAGCATCTCGCCCGCGGTGTCGAGCAGCGGGACGAGCAGCGCCTCGGGCACGGATGGGAGCGACTCCTGCTGCGGCGGGCTCGACATTCGCTCGCCGGCGCTCACCGCCAACCCCGAGATGCCCGTCCGGAGGCCGACCCGTAGACTGATCGACTGGAACCGGCTGGCCGGCAGCGAAGTCGGCGGTGAAGGAGTGGCATGCGCTCACGGTACGAGGAAGTCACCCTCGACACGCAAGGCAACGGCGACATGCTCGACGTCACCCCCTACGCCCAGAAGGTCATCGACAACGCCGGACTCGCGGACGGCCTCTGCACCGTGTTCGTCGCCCACTCGACCTGCGGCATGACGACCATCGAGCACGAACCCGGATGCAACGCCGACCTCAACACCGTTCTCGAGAATGTCGCGCCCCAGGATCGCGCCTGGGAGCACAACGCCCGCAACGCCGACACGAACGGCCACAGCCACGTGCGCGCCGCGCTCGTCGGCCCGTCGGTGACGATCCCGTTCCGGGCCGGCGAGCTCCAGGTCGGCGTCTGGCAGAAGGTCGTCTGCATCGACTTCGACGACCGCCCGCGCAGCCGCAAGGTCGTCGTCCAGCTCCTCGGCGAGTAGGCCCGCCCCGGCGCGCTCACGCCGGCTCGGCCGGCGCCGGGGCGTCGACGGGCGACGACCCTTCCAGGTGCTCGATGCTGTCACCGCTCGCGCCGCACCACCGGCACGTGACCCGCTCGACGGTCTCTTCGAGCAGCTGCTCTTCTTCGACGGTCAGGTCACCGCCCACGCTGTAGTGGTGGAACGCGCTGGTCCGCCGGGTCGTGATGACGTCGAAGCGGGTGAGGTTCCCGCAGGCACCGCAGCGGTACCGCACCGCCATTAGCTCCTCCATCGTGGCCGTCCCGGGATCGGCTCGAGGAGCGGCGACCGTTGGTGACGCCCTCGTTCCGGACTGGGAAGTGTACGGCGTCGTACGCCTACGGGCCGCCTCGCCGGGCCGTGGCACGGTTCGATCGCAGCCCGTCGGCCTCGCCACCATCGTCGGCGCCGTCTCCGTCGTCGCCATCGAACTGCTCGCTCTCGCCGAGCCGCGCGCCGCGTTGTGAGTCGTTGGTCTCGGCACGCTTCTCCGAGCGTCGCCGAGCGAGCGCCCGGCCGCCTTCGAGAAACAGCGTCAGCAGGAGTGTCGTGAACAGCGCCCAGACCGGCGCGACCGCGATCACTCGGATGTAACGCGTCATGCCGGTTCCGACGAACACGTCGACGAGCCGGTCGCCACTCAGCCACCCGGTGATTCGAGCCACCCAGATCGTGACCACCAGTCCCAGCGCGAGCGCGACCACCCACGCGAGCACACGCAGTGGAAGAGCGATCGTGTCCGTCCGGGGAACGGCGGCCGCCGACGGGCGCGCGGCTTTGGCCGGACGCGCCGCCTTGGGCGCCGGCGCCGCCACGGGCGCTGCCGCCGGAGCGCGGCGTGGAGGGAGGACTGCAGTCGACTCGGGATGAGGCGCGTCGGACGGAAGGACATGCCGCGACGACGCCATCACCGACGGACGGAACTGGGTCGGCACCTTCAGCGGCTGACCGCAGCCTTCGCATTTGAACGTGGGCGCGTCCGGAAGACCCGACACCCCGTGCTTGCGCCCGCAGGACGGGCACTGGATGGCCTTCCCCATCGCGTCAGCCTTCGTCGGCGGCACGCGCCGCCTTGCT
>JBKPDG010000031.1:0-3923 GCA_046727755.1 Actinomycetota bacterium | reverse complement strand
GTCACTCACGACCCGTCCCGCCTTGTCGGTGATCAACGACGTGCTCCTCGACGGGATGAAAGTCGTGGGCGACCTGTTCGCGTCGGGCGACATGCAGCTGCCGTTCGTGCTCCAGAGCGCGGAGACGATGAAGACGGCGGTGGCGTTCCTCGAGCCGCACATGGAGAAGGCCGATTCCGGTGGCAAAGGTCGGGTGGTCATCGGCACCGTGAAGGGTGACGTGCATGACATCGGCAAGAACCTCGTCGACATCATCCTCACCAACAACGGCTACGAGGTGCACAACCTCGGGATCAAGGTGCCGCTCACCGAGTTCGTCGACAAGGCGACCGAGCTCGACGCCGACGCCATCGGCATGAGCGGGCTCCTGGTGAAGAGCACCATCATCATGCGCGAGAACCTCGAGGAGCTGAACGACCGCGGCCTCGACCGCATCCCCGTGCTCCTCGGCGGCGCCGCGCTGACCCGCAACTACGTCGAGCGCGACCTACGCGAGGTCTACAAGGGCCGTGTCTTCTACGGGAAGGACGCCTTCGAGGGTCTCCGCACGATGGACACGCTCATCGAGGGGAACCGCACCGGGCAGCTCGACCCCGATTTCGGGCGCGCGTTGGAGGGTCGGGTTCTCCCGCCCCGCAAGTCGCAGCGCGAGGCCGAGGAGGCGGCGGCGGACATTCCGGCGCGCTCTGATGTCGCCATCGACGTGCCCGTCTTCGAGCCGCCGTTCCACGGTGTCCGCGTCGCCAAGGGGATCTCGATCGACGACGTCGCGTCGTACCTCAACGAGACGGCGCTGTTCCGCAACCAGTGGCAGTTCCGCCCCGAGAAGCGCGACGGCCGTTCATCCGAGACGGACGCCGAGTTCAAGGACCGGATCCGAGCCGTGCTGCGCGACCAGCTCGACCGGGCCAAGGCCGAGGGGCTGCTCGTCCCGGCCGTGGTGTGGGGGTACTTCCCTGTCAACGCCGACGGCGACGACCTCGTCGTCTGGACCGACGACGAGCGCACCACCGAGCGCCTGCGATTCACGTTCCCGCGCCAGAAGAAGGACCGGTACCTGTGCATCTCGGACTTCTTCCGCTCCGTCGAGTCGGGCGAGAAGGACTACGCCGGCTTCCACGTCGTCACGATCGGCGACGAGGCCAGCGAGCGCGAGCGCGAGCTGTTCGCGGCCGACAAGTACCAGGACTATCTGCTGCTGCACGGGCTGTCGGTCGAGATGGCCGAGGCCCTGGCCGAGCTCTGGCACCGGCGCATTCGTGAGGAGTGGGGCTTCGCCGACGAGGACGGCCCGACGCTGGCCGGCCTCTTCCGCCAGCAGTACCGCGGCTCGCGGTACTCGTGGGGCTACCCGGCGTGCCCGGACCTCGAGGACCAGGCCAAGGTGGCGGAGCTGCTCGAGATCGAGCGCATCGGCGTGTCGCTCACCGAGGAGTTCCACCTCGTCCCCGAGCAGAGCACGTCGGCGATCATCGTCCCGCACCCCGAGGCGAAGTACTTCATTGCTTGACGATGCTCGGCTTTCAGTTCTGGTGTCGTAATCCGCTGAGCATAAGCTCCACGCGTGAGCGGCCCCTACAACAAGCGGTCACACGACGTCGTGTGGTCGTGGCTCAAGCAGGCGTGTAGCCGTTCGTCCTTCCTCGCGAAGTTCTTCGAGATCTCGGGAAACGTTGCGTCGTTCGCGACATGGCAGGCCGTGCGCGGTCTCGACAGCGCGAAGTCGTACCCCACCCGCGAGCGACTCTGGCGCGCCGCCAGTTCGCCGCTTCAGCGCGGGAAGGCGACGGTGCTCGAATTCGGAGTGGCGTCCGGGGATGCGACTCGGTCGTGGCTCTCGATGTTGCGAAATCCCGAGCTGCAATGGCACGGGTTCGATACGTTCACGGGTTTGCCGGAGCCGTGGGTTCGCGCCGGAGTCCAGTTCGCCGATGCAGGGACCTTCGATATCGGAGGTGTGCCGCCGAGCATCACTGATCCCCGTGTGACCTGGCACGTCGGCCGGATCGAACAGACCCTGCCGGTCGCCGACCTCGACCTCGGCGCACCGTTGTGCGTTCTGTTCGATCTCGACCTGTACGCGCCATCAGCGTTCGCCCTCGAGTGGCTCACCTGTCACTTCAAGCGTGGTGACCTGCTCTACTTCGACGAGGCGTACGACCCGTGGCACGAACGGCGCCTCCTTGACGAGTTCCTCGATGCGGGGCATCGCGTGCGAAGCATCGGCTCGACGGGAATCGCGCTCATGCTCGAGTACGAGGGCGCGCCCTCTTAACGGTCGAGCTCGATACTGACGCGCCGCAAGCCGCTTCGCTACGGTAGGGATCGATGAACCTGGACGGCGCTCGCATCTTCATGACCGGTGGCGCGGGCTTCATCGGCTCGCATTTCGTCCGCGACTTGCTTGGCACGGGCGCCGGCGTCACCGTCTACGACAACTTCTCCTCGGGCCTAACCGAGAACCTCGACGGCGTCGACGGACCCGTCGAGGTCATCCAAGGCGACATCCTCGACTACGAGTCCCTGCGCGACGCGATGCGCGGCCATGATGCGGTGTCGCACCAGGCCGCACAGCTCGAGATCACGCGGTCGATCGGGGACCCAATCTACGACCTGACCACGAACACGATCGGCACCCTCAACGTTCTAAAAGCGGTTGCCGAGCTCAGCATCCACAAGATGGTCGAGGCGTCGTCCGCAGGTGTCTACGGCCAGGCGGTCACCGACCCGCAGACCGAGGACCACCCCACAGACCCGAATTGGGAGTATGGCGTCAGCAAGCTGGCATGCGAGAAGTACGCCGCCATCGCATGCGAACGGAATCCCGGCTTGGCCGTGACCAGCCTGCGCTACGCAATCGTCTACGGCGAGCGCGAGTGGTACGGACGCGTGCTCACGCTGTTCCTGAAGCGCGCACTCGACGGGAAGCCGCCCGTCGTGTTCGGCCGGGGCGACCAGGTGCGGGACTTCGTGTACGTCGGCGACATCGTCCAGCTCCACCGACGCTGCCTCGAAGCCGACTCCTCGGGCCACCTCGTGCTCAATGGCTCCACGGGCACGGGGACGACAGTGCTCGAGCTGGCTCGCACCGTCTGCGACGTGTCGGGTCTCGCCGACGGCCCCGTCTTCGACGACGTCACGGAAGGTGCAAGGTCCAGCCTCGCCGATGGCAGGTTGCGGCTGCCTTCCGAGCTCCATGCCATGCGCATGAGCTACCAGACGGCGCTCGACACCGTGGGCTGGAAGCCGGAAGTCTCGTTGCGAGACGGCCTCGAACGCGAGTGGGACTGGCTCGTCGGCCACCCGCAGCGGTGGACCGAAATGAGCTACTGATCGATTGTCCGAGCACACGGGTACACCGAGCAACCAGCTCGACGAGATCGCAGCCACATATGACCCGTCGAACCCCGACGTCGAGTTCGACTACTACTTGAAGCGCCTCCAGGCCACGGCACTGGAACCGTGGTTGCGAGGACGGCGAGTCCTCGAGCTGGGCTGCGCGACCGGAGAGTTGTCATCGCTGCTGGCACCGTGGAGCGAGAACTACTTCGTCGTCGAGGGTTCACAGCGAAACATCGATGTCGCACGGTCCCGCGTGCCGACGGCGACGTTCGCCCATTCACTCTGGGAGGATTTCGAGCCGGAACACTCCTTCACGGACATCGTCGCTTGCAATGCGCTCGAGCACGTGGTCGACCCGCTGAAGTTGCTCAGGCGGACGCGGGACTGGCTCGAGCCGGACGGCCGGCTTCACGTGATCGTCCCGAATGGGCTGTCACTCCACCGGCTCGTAGGCGTGGAGATGGGCATGCTGCGCGAGCCACTCGAACTGTCCGATGGCGATCGCGCGCAGGGTCATGTGCGGAACTACACAATCGACTCTTTGCGGGCCGACATGACCGCCGGAGCCTACGACGTCGTTC
>JBKPDG010000030.1:0-10061 GCA_046727755.1 Actinomycetota bacterium | reverse complement strand
GCGCGCTTCTCCGGGTCGGCGTGGCACCGTCGCCACCATGCGACGGCTCGGGCGCGGGCGGTCATGCGCCGTCGCGGCATGCTTCGCAAGGTAACGAGCGCGGCCGAGAGTTTGGTGGATGGTCGCCGCGATCGGTGCCGACCACGCAGAGCTGGCCTCGATGCAGTGCTGCTTGTGACCGCGGCGAGCTGATCGCCGGGCGCGTCTCAGCTCAGCAGCCGACGCCCGCCCAGGGCCCTTTGCCCTGCCACTGGTAGAGCGCCCACGCCATGTCGTCCTGCGACGTCGAGCTCCGGGTGTGCGGGTCGACGCCGACGAGATCCCAGGCGCCGATGTGTCGCGCGGTGGCGTCCCACGTCGCCTGCAGGAACTGGTAGGCGCCGTGGTACTCGCCGCCGGGCGAGTGGGCGAGGTAGTTGCCGCCCGACTCGCGTTGGCGCACGCAGGTCAGGAACGGATCGTTGTGATGCGCGCTGAACGACCCCGATCCGTCGCCGGCAGGGAAGCAGCCGGCGGCGAGGAACGCGGCCGCGACGACCACCGCCGCCAGGAAGCGGCGTGGACGCGCGCGTCGAGAGAAGAGGGGAAGACCCGGGATTTCCACAGGCTAGAGGCCGGCGCCGGCCCAACCGCGGACCCTCCGGTCAGGCGGTGGCGGCCGTGGCGGGGGTGAAGGTCACCGGGAGGTGCTTGGGGCCCGAGATGAAGTTCGAGGCCAGCCACTCGGTGGGGCCGGCGGGGGAGATGTCGGGCAGACGGGTGAACAGCTCGCGGAGCAGCGCCTGGATCTCGACCCGGGCGATGTGCGAGCCGAGGCAGAAGTGCGGTCCGCCGCCGCCGAAGGCGATGTGCTCGTTCGGTGCTCGCCCGACGTCGAAGCGGTCGGGCTCGTCGAAGGCGCGCTCGTCGCGGTTCGCCGAGCCGTAGTACATGACGACCTTGTCGCCGCTCGCGATCGGCGTGCCGGCGAGCTCGCAGTCCTGCGTCGCCGTCCGCCGCATGTAGATCACCGGGCTCACCCAGCGCAGCATCTCGTCGACCGCGGTCGGGAGCAGGCCGTCGAGGTCGTCCTGCAGGCGGCGACGCTCGTCTGGATTGTCGAACAGCGCGACCAGCCCGCCGCCGACGAGGTTGCGGGTGGTGTCGCCACCGGCGTCGACGAGCAACAGGAAGAAGAGGTTGAAGTCGATGTCGTCGAGGCGATCGCCGTCGACCTCGGCGCCGAGGATCCGGCTCGCCAGGTCGTCGCGTGGCTGCCGGCGCTTCTGCTCGGCGACGTCGCGGGCGTAGTTGAACATCTCGATGATCGCCTGGAGCCCGGCGCCTTCGGGAACGCTCTCGGGGGCGGCGTGGATGGTCTCGGTGAGGTGGTAGAGCTGGCGCCCGTCGTCGAGCGGGATGCCGAGCAACTCGGCGATCACGAACGAGGGCATCTCGCCGGCGACGTCGGTGACCGCGTCGCACTCGCCCCCCTCGATCACGCCGTCGATGATCTCGGCGGCGAGCTCCTCGATGCGCAGTCGCAACCGTTCCGCGGCCCGGGGCGTGAACTGGCTGTTGATGATGCGCCGCAGCCGCGTGTGCCGCGGCGGGTCCGACGTGATCATCATGTGGTGGTCGCCGAAGTCGATGTCGGCGAAGTCGGGGATCATGATCGTCGGCATCGACGAGTAGTGCTCCGGGTCGCGCCCGACGGCGCGCACGTGGTCGTAGCGGGTGACGGCCCAGAAGCCGGGACCATCCGGCTCCGGATGCCGGTAGACGGGTGCGTTGTCGCGCAGCCAGCGGAACTGCTCGTGGGGCTGACCGTCGGCGAACGACGCCGGGTCGAGCAGGTCGATGTTCACGACGCGGGGATCTCGAACAGCGCCGCGATCTTGTCGATCGTCGCCTGTTCCTCCGGGGTGACGGTCTTGGCCGCCGCCGCGACCGCCTGGGCGATGTTGATGTACCAGCGGCCGACCTGCGCCGCCTCGTCGTTCGGGAGCTTGCGGAGCGCGGTCGCCGCGCCGCCGAGGTCGGCGAGCGCTGCCTCGACGACCTGATCGAGGCTCGCCACCTGGTGCTGACGGGCGTTGTGGCGGGCCTCCTTGCCCTCCGCCTCCTTGGCGATCTCGGCGATGAGCTCGTCGGCGGGTCCGCCGGCGGCCGGATGGGCGATGGCCCGGGCGCTGGCGGTGGCCTCCTTCACCATCGAGATCGGCCCGTGCTCACCCGCCGCGAACAACGCCAGCGTCACGAGCAGCGGCGCCTCCGTGAGCTCCTTCCACTCCTCGTCCGTGAACGCCGACTTGTCGGTCATCGCCCCTCCTTTGGTGTGCCTGAGCGTAGACGTCGGTCTGGTACCCTTTGGGGGTCAGCTTCGGTCGCTGAAGTCGCGGCGCGAGCGACAAACACCGGTCCGGCCTTTCTCTTGCCGCTCCCGCTGTGCGGGCAGTGTCCCGGGGATTCGGTTCGCCCCAGTGAGATAGCTGTCCGCCTCGTTCCCTTCTCCCGCCACCGAGAGAAATGAACACATGTCCCGCTTGCCGGTTGCTGACGCCGGGTCGGCGGGATGACAACTGCTGAGGAAACAAACAACATGGCAACACAAGGCACCGTGAAGTGGTTCAACTCGGAGAAGGGCTTCGGCTTCATTCAACGTGAAGGCGGGGACGACGTGTTCGTCCACTTCTCTGCGATTCAGGGCGATGGCTACCGCTCCCTCGAGGACGGACAGCGCGTCGAGTTCGACGTGGCTCCCGGCCGCAAGGGCGAGGAAGCCCAGAACGTCCGAGTCATCTGACCATGCTCACGCGGGGCGCCGGGTAGCGGTACTGCCGCTGCCCGGCACCTCGAGAGCGACAAGGAGAACCCATGGCGGGTCGCCAACGCACCTCATTCGAGAAGCGCGAGCGCGAGCGGAAGCGACAGGAAAAGCAGGCGGCGAAGCGCGCTCGCCGGCATCACGACGGCGAGCTGCCGCCCGAGCCGTCGACTGAAGCTCCCAAGGCCACCGAGCCCGGTACGACCGAGCCCGAGCGCCTCGACGCCGCCGAGGGCTGAGCCCCGGCGCGACACGTCTCAGACCCGGGCCGCGTCCCACGCCGCGTCGACCGCGGCCACAACGTCGGGGACGGCCACACGAAGCGCGGCCGCGTCGACGTCCACCCACGCCGCGTCGGCGACGTCGACGCCGGACTCCTCGAGCAGCCTGCGCAGGTCGCAGAGCTGCGTCTCGAGCCAACCGGTGGGATCGGCGCGGATCTCCTCGGGCCAGTGCCGGTCGCAGGGCTCGACGCCCTCGAAGCGGGGATGGAAGTGCGCGCTGCGCAGGTTGCCGGGCGGGCCGTCGACCTGATCGAAGAGGTCAGCCCGGAACACCGGCTGGTCGATCACCACCCGCTGCGCCGCCGACAGTGAGCCGCGGCGCGGCTCGTCGGCGAGGAGGCGGATCTCCACCCGGGCGCCACGCTCCGGCGGGTCCATGGGCTCGCGCCACGGCCCGACGAGGACGGCCACCCGCTCGAAGACGAACGCCTGCAGCACCTCAGCGAGGCTATTGCGGTCCTGTCGCCGTCGGAGGATCATTCGCGCGGATCGACGACAGGGGAGTGCGAATGTTCGTTCAAGTGATTGAAGGCCGCGTGTCCGACCGCGAGGGCCTGAACCGCCAGATGGACAAGTGGGAGAAGGACCTAAGGCCGGGCGCGACCGGGTTTCTGGGATCGACGTCCGGTGTGACCGACGACGGCTACGGGATCGCGTTCGCTCGCTTCGAGTCGGCCGCCGCCGCCAAGGCCAACAGCGAACGTCCCGAGCAGGGCGCGTGGTGGAGCGAGACGGCCAAGTGCTACTCGGGCGACGTCACGTTCACCGACTCCGAGGACGTCGAGATGTTCCTCGGAGGTGGCTCGAACGACGCCGGCTTCGTGCAGGTCATGCGGGGCACTGCCGACCGCGATCAGCTGCACGCGATCGACGCCGGCTTCGAGAACGTCGCGGCCGATTGGCGGCCCGACCTCATCGGCGGGCTGCGGGTCTGGACCGCCCCCGACCGGTACGTCGAGGCGAACTACTTCACGAGCGAAGCCGACGCGCGCGAGGGTGAGAAGAAGGAGCCGCCGTCGGAGCTCGCGGCGCAAGCGTCCGAATTCGAGAAGCTGATGGCCGACGTCGAGTACAACGACCTGCGGGATCCCTGGCTGTACTGACGCTCCGCTCGCCGTAATTCATTCGTGAGTGTCACACCCCATCGGTACGTTCAATGGCGGACCGATGAGGAGACATTCCGATGTCCGAGCGTGTGCACCACATCCAAGCGCGCAAGGCGTTCCGTCCGGGAGGCGGGTCTTACCCGGGCTGTCTGATCTCGGCGTTGGACGGTGAAGCCCTCGTCGCTCGCCTGTCCGATCACGTTCGCGTCGTGCTGATGGTGGCGCGACCGGAGCGGCTCGCCGCGGTGCTGCGGCGCGCCGACATCTCCTTGGTCGAGACGGCGCCGCTGGTCCTGGTGAGCGAGGCGTACGGCGTACTCGGGATCGCGACCGGTCCCGCGGAACCGCCGCCGCAGCTCAGGGTGTGGCCGAACATCTCCCGGCTCGAGGACGGCGAGGCCGTCGAGATTCCCGCCGTGGACGAGGAGCAACCGTCACTGCAGCTCCTGGCGGCGCGCCGGGTGGCCTGACTCGCGCAACGCGCGCGCGTCACGCGCGCGGAGCGCGTCGTTTCCTCGTCGCGGGAGACGGGTAGGCCCGGGTGAAGACGAGGGGGGTCACCTATGGATGCCTGGGTGTGGATTCTGATTGCAGTCGTCGCGTTCGTCGTCGTCGCGGGCGCGGCGTTGCTGTTCGCTCGACGGCGTCGGCGGCGCGGGATGTTGCGTGAGCGATTCGGCCCGGAGTACGACCGCAGTCTCGAGTCGGCGAAAAGCCGTCGTCAGGCCGAGGGCGAGCTTGCCGGTCGCGCGGATCGCCGAGACGAGCTGGAGATTCGACCACTCACCGCCGTTGCCCGCGAGCGTTATCGGGCGCAGTGGGGGGAGCTCCAGGGCCGCTTCGTCGATCGCCCCGTCGTTGCGGTCGCCGACGCCGACGAGCTGGTCACACAGGTCATGCGCGAGCGGGGCTACCCGGTCGACGATTTCGAGTCGCAATCCGCGCTCATCTCGGTCGATCATCCCGAGGTCGTGCAGAACTACCGCACGGGGCACTCGATCTATGCACGGACCGTGGACGGCACCGCGTCGACTGAGGATCTCCGTCAGGCAGTCGTGGCGTATCGCGCGCTGTTCGACGATCTGCTCGCAGACGGAGACCGGTCCGACGAGCACGCCCGCTCCTGACCGGTTGTCATGGCGGAGGAGGACGGCGGAAGGCTGGATCGCGAGCTGAACGAGCTCCTCCAGGAGCTGCGCGTCGCGCTCCCCGGGGTGCAAGTGCTCTTCGCGTTCCTGCTGACGATCCCGTTCGCCCAGCGGTTCACAATCATCAGCGGGGCGCAGAAGACGGCCTACTTCATCGCGTTCCTCTCGACCGGCGCCGCCACGGCCCTGCTGATCGCACCGAGTGCGTTCCACCGCATCGAATGGCGTCAGCGCGACAAGGAGCGGATACTTCGCACTTCGACGATCTTCATGCTGCTTGGCCTCGCCTTCCTCACGGCCGCGATGACGGCCACGATCTTCGTCGTGACCGACGTGCTCTACGACACGGCGTGGGCCGTCGTGACTGCCGTGGTCGCCGCCATCGTGTTTGCGCTGTTCTGGTTCGTGTGGCCGACGACTCGGAGGCTCAAGCACCGTTCATGATGCGTCTCGGGGCACTCCTCGTCATCGCCGGGCTCACGCTGGCGCTCGCGGCCGGGTCGACCTTTGCGGCTCTCGGCGGCGTGCTCATCCTGGGCGGCGGGATCGTGCTGGCGCTCGCGATGGAGTCGGTGGTGGCGGAAGAGAACCCGGATCCTGAGCTGTCGACGGGTCCGACGGATACCGAGCACGGCGACGTTGCCGCCTAGGGGGGCTTCGACCGTTTCGCCCCGCCGGCGCCCGGGTAGTCACACGGGCGTGATCCGCCGGCGTGTGGGTATCCCATTTGTCCTGAGCGTGCTCGTCGCCGCGCCGGCGCTGTTGGTGGCCGGGCCCGCGGTCGCCGCACCGGCCGGGACCCAACCCGGAGATCGGGACGACAACCAGGTGGTCGTCACCGGACGGGTCGTCGTCGGAGAGCAGGAGACGGTCGAGAACGTCGTCATTCTCAACGGCGATGCCCGCATCAACGGCAGCGTGGATGGATCCGTCTTCGCGTTGAACGGAGACGTGATCGTCAACGGGTCGGTGAGCGACGACGTCATCGCCTTGAACGGACGGGTGGTGGCGGACGGTGGCGCCCGAATCGGGGGAGACGTCACCTCGCGGGAGCGGGCGCGTATCTCTCCCGGCGCGACCGTCGACGGCGATGTGAAGTCGGTCAGCCGCCGCTTCGCGCTCGGTCAGATCGGTCTCGTCGCGCTCCTTCTGATCTGGGTCGCAGTGGGTCTCTCGACGCTGGTGTTCGGTCTGGTGTTGCTCTTGATCGCGCCCCGCGCCGCCGACGCGTTCGCCGACGCGGGGCGCACGGCGGTCGGCGCGTCGATCGGCCTCGGCATCGCCGCCGCGGTGGGGTTGCCGCTCGTGGGGTTGCTCCTGCTCGCTTCGGTGGTCGGCCTGCCGCTCGGTGCCGTCGTGCTGCTGACGCTGGGGTTCGTCTACATGCTCGGGTACGTCGCGTCCGCGTACTTCCTCGGTCGACTCATTCTCGGCCCGCCGCGCAATCGCTTCCTCGCCTACCTCGTGGGATGGGCGATCTTCACGGGCGCGGGCCTGATTCCGGTCGTCAACGGCATCGTCTTGCTCGCCGCCACCGTGTACGGGCTCGGCATGATCGTGGTCTCCACGTTCCGCGCCCGCAGCGGCCCGCGCGAGACTGCGCCCGCTGACACCGGTCGCACCGCACCATCCGCCGCCGGTTGACCATCGCGTTCGCGAGGAGCCGGAGATGGACCTGACGAGTCCGAATTTCGAAGAGGGCGACCCGATACCGCGTGAGCACACCTGCGACGGCGACGACGCCCCGCCCGAGCTCCATTGGAGTGGTGTCCCGAGCGGTGTCGTCGAGCTCGCGTTGACCTGCGAGGATCCCGATGCCCCCGGCGGGACGTTCGTCCACTGGGTGGCGTGGGGGATCGATCCTTCCAGCGGCCGCCTCGCGGCCGGCGACGGTGCCGGCATCCAGCAGGGTCGGAACGGATTCGGCAACAGCGGTTACGGCGGTCCGTGCCCTCCGCCGGGACACGGTCCGCATCGTTACGAGTTCACGCTGTACGCGTTGGACCAGACGATCGCCCTCGAACCCGGGTCGACGATCGAGCAGCTGCGCTCCGCCATCGACGGCCACGTCCGCGCAACGGCGACGCTGATGGGCAACTACGAGCGCTGACACACAAGATCGCGTGCGTCGGTCGCCGTCGCGGGAGGTCGCCCGGCAGTCCGATCAGTGCTCGGCGCGGACGTCGCCGATCGGGAAGGTCTTCGGCAGCACGCTCTGGTCGGAGCGCCGGCGGATCTCGTAGCCGTCGTCGCGGCCGGTGGCGATCTCGAATCCGCTGATCCATGACGCGCTGAACCGGCTGAACACCGCGACCGACGTTCCGGCAGGCAGGGTCTGGTTGGGGTTGAGCTCCATGTGGGCTTCCTGGTCGGTGACGCTTCGGGGTGGTGCTAGGCAGCGGAGGTGTGTAACGGGACAGGCATGGTCGGCTCGATGTCGACGTCGCCGAGATCGCTGAGCCGTGTCGGCTCGAGCAGCTCGAGGACGAGCGGTGGCAGCGAGCACAGCACCAGCTTGACGTGCGCGGCTGTCGAAGCACGACAGGCGTAGACGAGAACATCAAGCCCCGCGGCATCGACGTCGCGCACGTCAGAGAGATCGACGACGAGTGTCGCAGGCCCGCGTGACAGTGACCGGCTGATCGCCTCGCGCAGAACGCGTGACCCGGAGCGATCGAGCGCACCCGAAGGGTGAAGAAAGTCCCGAGAGCTTTGGCTCGGATCCTCGAGCAGGCTTCCGGCAGAGGGTTCCATCGTTCTCCCGATCCGCCATGTACGGACGACCGGTCCGACGGATGGGATCGGAGGAGGGGACTCGACGAGCCGCACCTGACGATCAGTGTCGCCGCGTTCTCGGAATGACGCAAAGCGATTGAATGAAACGTTGTCGCGCGCGTTGGGTGTCGTGCGCGAACAGGTGTACGATGATGGGTGGACGGTCGCTGACTTGCCGACCCAGCCGGTGACAACTTCGCCGACCGATTGGCCTCCGCCAAGTGGTTCCCCTGCATCGGGGAATTCGCGTCCACGGGCATGTGTCCGGGGAACGCTTCGAACAGGAGGCCAAGAATGCAGTCCAACTACGGACATTCCGGTGCGCGTGCTCCGGTTCTGATCCGAGACCCTCTCGCCGAGGATCTCAGCGGCGCCTTCAGCCGTCGCGCGAAGGCCCGTGTGTCGCCGCAGCTGGCGCACGGCGCCGGCGGCAGGTCGATGGTTCCGTTCTGGCGGCGGTGGTGGCGTTCGCTGTGAGCCGCCCCTGGTCGCAAGCAGACGAACCGCGACAGGCCGCGCTCATCGCGACCGATGCCGCGCGTGACGAGTATCCGATTCGTCACGTATGGACCTTCGTGATTCCCCCGACGCCGGAGGATCCGTTCGCCGCGAGCAAGGAGAGGTGAGATCGATGGCAGGACCCGCCCTCGTAATCGCAGTGATAGCGATACTGGTGCTCGTTCCGATGTCCGCGCTGATCTGGGGCCGGAAGGCACAGCCTTCGACCGTGCGCGTCGACGTGGACACGGGACCTCCGCGGCTCCAGGCTCGAGATCGGTCGGAGGTCTAGGGCCGATCCACGCTCGTTCAATGTCGAGCTCTCGCGGCCGGAGGTCATCGCCGCTGGAGCGGAAGGTGGCTCATGGCGACATCGCCCGGCGCCACGCACCTCGACGCCGACCTGGTCGAGCTGTACCTCCTCGACATCGCCCGTCGCCCGCTCCTGACCAAACGCGACGAGATGGACCTGGCTCGGCGCATCGAAGCCGGCGCCGAGGCGCGCGAGCAGCTCGGCGCGAGCGATAGGCCGAGCCCTGCCGCCCGCCGCAAGCTGGCCCGCACGGCGCGCGACGGGGATTCGGCGCGCCAGACGTTCGTCGAGGCGAACCTGCGCCTCGTCGTCTCGATCGCCAAGCACTATCGGGGGTCCGGGGTCCAGCTCCTCGACCTCGTGCAGGAGGGGAACCTCGGTTTGCTCCGCGCCGTCGACAAGTTCGACTGGCGCAAGGGCTTCAAGTTCTCGACCTATTCGACGTGGTGGATCCGCCAGGCGATCCAGCGGGGCATCGCCAACACGTCCCGCACCATTCGGCTTCCCGTGCACGCCGGCGCGCAGCTCCGGCGGGCTCGCCAAGCGCGAGCTCGTCTCGAATCCCTGTTCGGACGCACGCCGACTCGCGCCGAGATCGCCGCCGAGGTCGGGGTTCCGCAACACATGCTCGCTGCGCTCGTGCAGCAAGGGGCGAGTCCCGTGTCCCTTTCCGAGCCTCTCTCGGACGACGGCGACGGCGAGCTCGCCGACGTGGTTGCCGACCCGATGGCCACGTCTCCTGTCGATGCCGCGGCCGCCGCGCTGTTACCCGGGGAGGTCGCCCAGTTCCTGGCACCGCTCACGCCCCGTGAGCGCCAGGTCCTGACGTTGCGTTTCGGCCTCGACCGCGGGGAGCCCCGCACCCTCGGCGAGGTGGGCGCGCAATTCGAGCTCTCCCGGGAACGGATCCGCCAGATCGAAGCCAAAGCCATGGCGAAAGTGCGTCACCCCGGGTTCAACGCCGCCATGCGCGATCGGCTCTCGAACCAATCGTAAAAGGAAGGAAGGAGGCCGCACGCGATGGCGACATTCGGAATCGTGCATCGGTTCCCGGGGGGAACACGCGAGCAGTACGAGAACGTGGGCGAGGTCGTGAACCCCGATGGCGGCAACGCATTGCCCGAAGGTGAA
>JBKPDG010000029.1:0-17092 GCA_046727755.1 Actinomycetota bacterium | reverse complement strand
AACACCACCTCTTCGCCGAGGCGCGACAAATGCGTCTGGGTGAGCGCGGCGACGAACAAGGCCTCGGCCACGAAGTCGCGGTCCGACACCGCGTCGAGGGAGTTGTCGAAACGGCGGGCGAAGCCGAGCTGCCGCGCAACGTCGTCGGGATCGAGCGGCAGGCTCGAGCCGGCGAGGGCGCCGGCGCCGAGCGGCGACACGTCGGCCCGGTCGAGCGCGTCGCGCCACCGGTCGACGTCACGCGCGAACGACCAGAAATGGGCGAGCAGATGGTGTGCGAGCAGCACGGGCTGGGCCCGCTGGAGGTGCGTGTACCCGGGGAGGTACGTGTCGCCGGCGTCCGTCGCCCGGCGCACGAGCACCTCCTGGAGCGCGTGGACTGAGGCGGCGACGACCCGACCTTCGCGCCGGAGGAAGAGACGCAGGTCGAGCGCGACCTGGTCGTTGCGGCTGCGGCCGGTGTGGAGCTTGGCGCCCGCCGACCCCGCCAGCTCCGTGACACGGCGCTCGACGGCGGTGTGGATGTCCTCGTCCGTCGGCGCGAACTCGAACGTCCCGTCGGCGAGCTCCTTGTCGACCGTACCGAGCGCGGCCGTGACGGCGTCCGCTTCGTCGTCGGTCAGCAGACCGACGCGAGCCAACATTCCCACGTGCGCGCGGGAGCCCGCGATGTCGTCGCCGGCGAGACGTCGGTCGAAGGCGAGGCTGCTCGTGAACGCGAGCAGCTCGTCGGCCGGTTCGTCGCCGAAGCGCCCGTGCCAGAGCGGTCGGGCGTCGCGTTCGCTCATTCGCCCATCATTCGTTGATCATTCGTCTGGCGTTCCCTGCTTGCGCGCGACCGTCTCGACGCCGAGACCCCAGAGCCGCACGAACCCGGCGGCATCCTCGTGCCGGAACGCATCCTCGGCGGCGTACGTCGCGAGCTCGTAGTCGTACAGCCCGTGCTCTGCACGCCGCCCGGCGACGAAGCAGCGCCCCGGCTCGAGGCGCAGCCGTACCTCGCCCGTGACCGGCGCCTGCGAAGCGGCGACGAACGCGTCGAGCGAACGGCGGAGCGGCGAGTACCACAGGCCGTCGTAGACGAGCTCGGCATAGCGCGGCTCGAGGCGGGCCTTCTCGCGCATGAGATCGCGTTCGAGGGTGATCGACTCGAGGTCGGCGTGAGCGAGGATCAGCGCGAGCGACCCGGGGCACTCGTAGATCTCGCGGCTCTTGATGCCGACACGGCGATTCTCGACCATGTCGATCCGACCCCAGCCGTACGCGCCCACCGCCGCGCTGACCGCCGGGACGAGCTCGTACAACGGCGTCGGGGCGCCGTCGACGCGCACTGGCACCCCGCCCTCGAAGCCGATGACGAGCTCCCGGGGCTCGCGCGGCGCGTCGGAGGCCTTGCCCGTGAGCGCGTACACCTCGTCGGGAGGCTCGATCCAGGGATCTTCGAGGATGCCGCACTCGATCGTCCGGCCCCACAGGTTCTCGTCGACCGAGTAGGGACTGTCCTTCCGAACTCGGATCGGGATGCCGTGCTTCGCCGCGTACTCGATCGAGTCTTCGCGGGTGAGGCCCCACACGCGCACCGGGGCGAGCACGTCGAGGTCGGGCGCGAGGGCCCGGGTCGAGACCTCGAAGCGCACCTGGTCGTTCCCCTTCCCGGTGCAGCCGTGCGCGACGGCGTCGGCGCGGTGCTCGCGGGCGGCGCGGACGAGATGACGCACGATGACCGGCCGCGAAAGTGCGGACACGAGCGGGTACTTGCCCTCGTAGAGAGCGTTCGCACGCAGGGCGGGCGTGACGAAGTCGTCGGCGAACTCGGCGCGTGCGTCGACGACGACGGCTTCGACGGCGCCGGCGGCGAGGGCGCGGGCGCGGATCGTGTCCCAGTCGTCGTCGACGCCTTGGCCGACGTCGACGGCGAGCGCGATGACCTCGGCGCCCCACTCCTCGCCGATCCATTTCACGGCCACGGACGTGTCGAGACCGCCGGAGTACGCGAGCACCACGCGTTTCGCCATCGGTGCGTCCCTTCCTACAGCCCGGCGAGGGCGGCGAGCTCGGCGGCGACCTTCGTGCCCTCGGCGTCCTCGGCGCAGATCACGAGCAGGGTGTCGTCCCCGGCGACGGTGCCGAGCATGTCGCGAATACCGGAACGATCGAGCGCGGAAGCAACCACGTGCGCCGAGCCCGGCGGCGTGCGCAGCACGACGAGGCTGCCGCTGTGGGCGACGTCGACGACGAACTCGCCCATCACGCGTCGCAGATGGTCGTCGGGGGCGCTCGCCTCCTTGGCGTGCTCGGGGATGGCGTACGCCGTCGCGCCGCCGGGGATGCGGACCTTCACGGCGCCGAGGTCCTCGAGGTCGCGGCTGACGGTCGCCTGCGTGGCGACGATCCCGTTCGCGGCCAGGAGCTCGACGAGCTGGGCCTGGCTCGACACCGCCTGCTCCTCGAGGAGGCGCGAGATCCGGTGCTGGCGCTGCGGCTTGCCGAGCGTCGCCATCACGGGCCCCCACCGGCGGCGAGATCGGCGAGCAGAGCACGCACGGCGTCCATCCGGTTCGCCGCCTGCTGCCACACGAGCGACGCTCGCCCGTCGATCACATCGGCAGTCGCCTCTTCGCCCCGATGTGCCGGCAAGCAGTGCAGGAACACGGCCTGCTCCCCCGCCGCGGTCATCAGGTCGGCGTCGACCCGGTAGCCCCGGAACGCGGCCCGGCGGGCGTCGGCCTCGGCTTCCTGGCCCATCGACGTCCACACGTCGGTGTAGACGGCGTCCGCTCCCTTCACGGCCTCGTAGGGGTCGATGACCACCTCGACGACCCCGCCGAGGTTGCGGGCGCGGTCAACGACGTCGTCGTCCAGCTCGTAGCCCGGTGGCGACACGACGGTGAGCTCGATCCCGCACAATGCCGACGCAAACGCGAGCGAGGCGGCCACGTTGTTGCCGTCGCCCACGAACACGATTCGGCGCCCGTCGAGCGATCCCAGATGCTCACGCAACGTGAGGACGTCGGCCAGCGCCTGGCACGGATGCGCCCGGTCCGACAGGAGGTTCACGACCGGCACGTCGACGGCGGCGGCCATGGCCTCGAGCGTGGCGTGGTCGAACACACGCGCGGCGAGGATCGTGCAGTAACCGGCCAGCGTGCGGGCGACGTCCTCGACGCTCTCGCGCACGCCGAGCCCGACCTCGTCGGGCCGGATGTAGATCGGATGCCCGCCGAGACCGACCACCGCCATCTCGGTGGAGCTGCGCGTCCGAGCCGACGGCTTCTCGAACAGGAGCGCGACGCCCTGGCGAGCGAGCGCGGCCGGTACCGCGGCGGGATCGCGCTTCCACGCCTGCGCCCGGTCCAGGAGCGCGGCGAGCCGGTCGGGCGTGAGCGCGTCGACTTCGAGGAAATCCGCACTCATGCGCCGCCCCCCTCCGTCTCACCGGTGTCGCGCAGGACGGTGTCGAGGATGTGGACCGCGTCGGTGATCTCGTCGTCGGAGACCAGCAGGGACGGCGCGAAGCGCAACGCCGTGGGCGTCACCGCGTTCACGATCAGGCCCCGCTCGAGGCAGGCGCGCGCGATCGTCGCCGACTCGATCCCGGGCACGAGCTCGGCCGCGAGGAGCAGCCCGGACCCGCGCACGTCGACGACGGCCGGCAGCGCGAGCAGCGCCTTGGTGAGCTGCTGTCCCGCGTGGGTGGATCGCCGGGGAACGTCTTCGGCCTCCATCACGTCGAGAACGGCGAGCGCGGCCCGCGCCGCGAGCGGCTGGCCGCCGAAGGTCGTCGCGTGATCGCCGGGCCGGAACGCCGCTGCGACATCGGCCCGGGCCCAGCAGGCGCCGATCGGGAACCCGTTGCCGAGCGCCTTCGCCATCGTCACGATGTCCGGCTGCACGTCGGAGTGCTGGTAGCCGAACCAGCGACCGGTGCGCCCCAGCCCCGTCTGCACCTCGTCCATGATCAGCAGCGCCTCGCGCTCGTCGCACCAGGTGCGGACGGCCTCGAGGTAGCCCGGCGGCGCCGGGTTCACGCCCCCTTCGCCCTGCACGGGCTCGAGCAATACGGCGCACACGCGCTCGTCGAGCGCGGCGACGAGCGCGTCGGCGTCGGCGAAGGGCACGAGTCGAAACCCACTCGGCAGCGGCTGGAACGTCTCCTGCTTCTGCGGCTGGCCTGTCGCCGCCAGCGTCGTGAGAGTCCGGCCGTGAAATGAGCCGTACGTGGAGACGACGTGGTAACGCTCCTTGCCGCCCCGGGTCTGGCCGTAGCGGCGGGCGAGCTTGATCGCGCATTCGTTCGCCTCGGCGCCCGAGTTCGAGAAGAACACGCGGCCGCTCCCGCCGTGGAGGGCGTCGAGCCGGGCCGCCAACCGGGGTTGGACGTCGTTGTAATAGAGGTTCGAGACGTGCGTGAGCGTGCGCGCCTGGTCGGCGAGGGCGTCGGCGACCGTCCGATGCGCGTGCCCCAGCGACGTGACGGCGAGCCCCGACAGGAAGTCGAGATACTCGCGGCCTTCCGAGTCCCAGAGCCGCGTGCCCTCGCCGCGCACGAACGCGACCGGTGCGCGCGCATACGTGCCCATGACATGCTCGGCGTCGAGGGTGACGATCTCGTCGAAGCGCGTCGCCGGCGTCGTCGTCATGCGATCACCATCGTGCCGATGCCTTCGCGGGTGAAGAACTCGAGCAGGAGCGCGTGCGGGATGCGCCCGTCGAGGATGTGGGCGCGGCTCACACCCGACTTCACGGCCTCGACGCACGAACGCGCCTTCGGGATCATCCCGTGCGAGAGGATGCCGTCGTCGACGAGCGCCGCCAGCCGGTCGACGTCGATCCGCGAGATGAGGGACGCGTCGTCGGCGAGGTCGCCGTAGACCCCGGCCACGTTCGTGAGGTAGACGAGCTTCTCGGCCCGGAGCGATTCGGCGATCGCGCCCGCCACGGTGTCGGCGTTCACGTTGTACGCCTGGCCGGCGTCGTCGACGCCGACGGTCGCGACGACCGGGATGAGCTCCTCGCGGATGAGCCGCTCGAGGATCGACGGGTCGATGCGGCGGATGTCGCCGACGAAGCCCAGCTTGTCGTCGCGCTGTCCCACGGTGATGAGCCCGGCGTCCTCTCCCGAGAGGCCAACCGCGTACGAGCCGTGTTGGTTGACGGAAGCGACGATCTCCCGATTGACCTTGCCGACGAGCGCCATGCGGACGATGTCGACGGTCTCGGCGTCGGTCACGCGCAGGCCGTCGACGAACTCGGGCTCCTTGCCCAGGCGGCGCATGAGGTCGCTGATCTGCGGTCCCCCGCCGTGCACCACGACCGGGTTCATGCCGACCAGGCGCATGAGCACGACGTCCTGGGCGAAGAGCTCGGCGAGCGCCGGGTCTTCCATCGCATTGCCGCCGTACTTGATGACGACGGTCTTCCCGGAGAACTCGCGGATGTACGGCAGCGCCTCGGCCAGGATCGTCGCCTTGGCGCCGGCGTCACGCACGCGGGGGTCCGTGTGGGCGCTCACGAGGTGCGCCGATTCTCGTCGATGTACGCGTGGCTGAGGTCGGTCGTCCGAATCGTCGCCTGCTGGGAGCCGGCGTTGAGATCGCACATCACCGTGATCGAGCGGTCGTCCATAACCTTCGCCAGCTGGGCGGCGTCGTGCTCCGTGTGCACGCCGTCTCGACACACGGTCACGTCGCCGTACGCGATCTCGACGTGCTCCGGGTCGAAGGTCGCGCCGCTCACGCCGAGCTCGGACAACACCCGGCCCCAATAGGGGTCGCCGCCGTTCAACGAGCACTGGACGAGCTGGCTCTCCGCGACGGTGCGGGCGGCACGCCGCGCTTCGTCACGCGTGCGGGCGCCGCGCACCGTGATGTCGACGAGCTTGGTCGCCCCCTCGGCGTCGCTCGCCATCTGCATGGAGAGCGCCAGGCACACGTTCCGGAATGCCTCCTCGATCCGTGACGAGTCCGGGCTGCCCGATTCGATGGGAACGTTTCCTGCCCGTCCGTTGGCGAGCACCAGCACGGTGTCGTTCGTGCTGGTGCAGCCGTCGATCGACACCTCGTGAAAGGACGCGTCGACGGCGGGGGCCAGCATCTCTCGCAGCGCGTGCGAGTCGACGGCGGCGTCCGTCGTGAGCACTGCGAGCATCGTGGCCATCGCAGGCGCCAGCATCGCTGCGCCCTTGGCCATGCCCCCGACGGTGATGGTGGTTCCGTCGGCGAGCTCGACTCGCTCCTTCGCTTCCTTGCGAATCGTGTCGGTGGTCAGGATGGCCTCGGCGGCGATGTCGCCGCCCGGGCCGAGCGTCCCGACGAGCTTCGGTATGCCCGCCTCGATGGGCTCCATGGGGAGCGAGACGCCGATGAGGCCGGTCGAGCAGACGAGGACGTCGTCCGGCGCGCACCGCAGGCTCTCGGCGGTGAGCTCGCACATCCGCCGAGCGTCGCGGCGACCGCGCTCGCCGGTCGCCGCGTTGGCGTTGCCCGAGTTCAGGACAACCGCCGCGGCGCGCCCGTCTCCGAGGTGGTCTTTGCTGACCTGCACGGGCGCTGCCTGCACGAGGTTGGTCGTGAACACCGCCGCCGCCGCAGCCGGTTGCCGGTCGGTCGTCGCGACGAGCGCGAGGTCCGGTGCGCCAGACGGCTTGATGCCGCAGGCCACGCCACCGGCCTCGAAGCCCTTCGCCGCGGTCACGCTCACGGCATGATCCCGACCGCGGGCAGCCCCGTGGCCTCGGGGAGGCCGAGCACGACGTTGGCGCACTGGATGGCCTGTCCGGCCGCGCCCTTGCCGAGGTTGTCGAGCGCACACAGGACGAGCACCGACCCGGTGCGGTCGTCGAATCGCACGCTGACCTGCGCCGAGTTCGACCCCAGTGTCGCCTTCGTGACCGGCGGCTCGTCGAGCACAGCGATGAACGGCGCGCCAGAGTAGAAGGCACGGAACGATTCGAGGAGCGACGCCGTCGTGAGCTCTGTGCGGGTCGGACGCGCGTGGCACGTCGCGAGCAGTCCTCGTGTCATCGGGACGAGGTGGGGTGTGAACAATAGCTGGACATCCGCGTTCGCCGCCGCGCCGAGGGCCCACTCCATCTCGCCGGTGTGACGGTGTCTGAGCAGCCCGTAGGGCGCCACGCTCTCGTTCGCCTCCGAGAACAGGCTTGGCGCCGACAACCCGCGCCCTCGGCCCGACACCCCGGACATGGCATCGACGACGATGCCGTCCGTCTCGACGAGCCCGCCAGCTAGCAACGGAGCCAGCGCGAGCACCGCCGCCGTCGGATAGCAACCGGGCGCCGCGATGTGCGGGCCGAGCGCGACCGCGTCCCGAAAGAGCTCGGGCAGCCCGAACGCAAACAGGTCGAGCAGCTGCGGAGCGGTGTGCGGATGGCCGTACCACTGCTCGTAGACGTCGGCGGGGAGCCGGAAGTCGGCGCCGAGGTCCACGACGTGCTCGACCCGTTCGACGAGCTCGGGTGCGATCCGTTGCGACTCACCGTGCGGCAACGCGAGGAACACGACATCGAGGCCCGCGACGTCGGCGGGGTCGTAGCTCGCGTACTCGACTCGCGGGTACGCGCTCGCGAGCGACGGATACACCGCCGCCACCGTCGCGCCCGCGTTCGAATCGGCCGTGACGTGGACCACCTCGATCTCGGCATGGCCGGCGAGGAGCCGCAGCAACTCGGCCCCTGTGTACCCTGAACCGCCGATCACGCCGGCTCGATACGCCATGATGCATACTATACAAGCTTATGCATAACTCTCGCCAAGACCCCCATGAGGCCTTGGGCGGGGCCGCCGCGGGCGCGGCGCTGGGGCCGGTGCGCTTCACGGTCTCGGAGGCCGCCAACGAGCGGTATTGGGCCTCGGCCGGCGTCGATCACCCGGCGCTGCGCCAGGGGGCGCTGTACCCGCCGATAGCCGCCAATCTGACGATCCTGCTGTTCCAGACCGTGGCCAGCCGGCCCCTCCTCCACACGTCCCAGCGCCTAGTCGCCCACCGGCGGGGGGAGGCGGGTACGGAGCTCACGGTCACGGGCACGGTGTCGGAGCGGTACGAGAAGCGGGGCCGTGAATACGCCGTCGTCGACGCCGTCGTCACGCTGCCGAACGGGCAGCCGTTGTGGACGTCGACCGCGACGTTCTGCGAGCAATGAGCACGCATCGGCGTGACCTGCGGCTGACCCCCGAGGTGCTGCGGGCGTACTCGCGCCGCGGGAACTTCCATTCCGACGCCGACGAAGCGGGAAAGCTCGGGCTCCCCGGACTCGTCGCGCAGGGTATGCAGGTCGCCGGGCCGGCGTACGGTGTGTTGCTCGACGAGTGGGGCGAGGAGTTCCTCGAGCACGGTGAGATCGAGCTCAAGTTCGTCGGCATGGTCATGGACGGAGAGACCGTCGACGCGGCGGTGACGATCGACGGCGCCGACGCCGACGTCGAGGTCGTCAACCGGGAACACGGGCGGACCGCAGCCGTCGGTCGCGCGTCGCGACGAGCAGTGCAGGTGTGAGCCTCGAACCGCATCCCTGGAACACCGAGTTCCGCTGGCCGGAGCACAAGGGACCGTTCCGCGTCGTCTCCGAGCAACATGTCCTTGCGTACGACGAGCGGGGCTTCTTCGTCCTCGAGGACGCGCTCGATGCCGAGACCGTGCGCGCGCTGGACGCGGAGATCGCGCCGTTCGACGCGCGGGCGCTCGAGTTCCTGCGCGGCCAACCCGAGGGGCGCTTCAGCCTTGCCGGGGTCGACACCGTCTCGATTGCTGTGCACCTCGTCAAGCACTCCCCCGCCCTGCGCGCGTTCTGCACCTCGCCGCTGTTCGCAGACCTCTGCCACGACCTCGTCGGGCCGGACACGCGCCTGTACTGGGACCAGGCCGTCTACAAGCAGCCCCAGGGCGCCGAGCCCGTGTTGTGGCACCAGGACAACGGCTACACGTACATCGAGCCGCAGGCGTACCTCACGTGCTGGGTCGCCATCACCGATGCGACGCTCGACAACGGTTGCGTGTGGGTCCTCCCAGGCGTGCACCGCTCGGGCACCCTCGCCCATCGCTCGACTCTCATCGGTTTCCAGTGCGCGGAGGACCCGGACGGCGCGGTGCCGGTCCCGGTGCGGGCGGGGAGCGTCGTCGTGTTCTCGTCGCTGACGCCCCACGCGACCGGTCACAACGTGACCGACGACGTGCGGAAGGCCTACATCGTCCAGTTCGCGCCCGACGGCGCGGTGGCGCTGCGCGGTGATCCCGATGCCGGCCCCGGCCGCCCGGAGCCGCAAGACGACCCCGACCGCCAGTTCTTCGTGGTGCGGGACGGCCAGCCCGTCGGATGAGGCCTGTTCACGGCTGATCCGGGAGCTTATGGATGCCGCTTTCTTCGGGTGGGACCGGGCGGTCTGCGAGCACTGCGAGAACCTGGGTGCGGACGCGGTCGACGGTTGCGCCCAGGTCAGTGAGCACCCGCGCTGCCCGGCTGCCTTCGGTGCGGAGCAATCCGAGCAACATGTGTTCGGTGCCGATGTAGTTGTGGCCGAGCTGGAGCGACTCGCGGAGGGCGTTCTCGAGCGACGTCTTCGCCCGCGGGCTGAACGCAAGGGTGCCGGCGCTCGAGGAGGCGCCGCGCGGCGCCTCACGTTCGATCGCATGACGCACCGAGGCCAGCCGAATGTCGAGCGCCTGCAGCGTTTGCGCCGCGACACCTTGCCCCTCGTGAACGATGCCGAGGAGGAGATGCTCGGTGCCGATCGACCCGTGGTTCAGGACGCGCGCTTCCTCCTGGGCGAGCACGACGACCCGCCGCGCCCGGTCGGTGAACTTCTCGAACACAGGACCCAGGCTACGACCCGATCTGAGCCTCCTGGAGGCGGTCGCGCAGAACGTCGGGGATCGGCGTCGAGTCGTGCGTGCCGGGCTTCACGCTCACGTACGTGACGGTCCCGACGCACACCGCCCGCTGCTCGACCGTCGCCGTGTATCGCACATCGAATGAGGCGTTGCCCAGCCGAGCGGTGTCGACGGCGATGTCCACCACGTCATCGAACCCGGCGGGGCCCTGCCACTCGAGCACCGCTTTCACGAGCATCACGTCGAAGTCCCGGAAGAACGCCTCCTTCGGGTCGAAGCCCATGGTCTCGAACCACCGGGTGCAGGCCTCGTCGAAGTATGTGAGCCAGTGGGCGTTGAACACCACACCCTGCGCGTCGACCTCGGCGTAGCGCGGACGCACCTGGTGGACGAACGGCATGCCGTCAGCCTCGCAGCTCGCCGTGGTGCTCGCGGGCGACGGCGTCGATGCAGCGCCGGCGGATCTCCCCTACGTCGGCGTCGGTGAGGGTGCGGTCCGGCGCCCGAAACCGCAGGGCGAACGCGAGGCTCTTGCGCCCGGCGCTGAGCGCCTCCGACCGGAACACGTCGAACAGCCGAACCTCCTCGAGCAGGTCGCCGACGGCAACGCGCAACGTCGCGACCACCGCCCCCGCCGAAACCTCCTCGTCGACGACGAACGCGAGGTCGATGCTCGACGGCGGGTACGGCGATGGCGGCCGGAACGTGCGGTCACGTCGGCGGGCGTCGAGTAGCTGATCGAGGTCGAGCTCGAACCCGACTGCCGAGGATGGGAGCTCGAGAGCCTCGAGCAGCGCCGGATCGAACGCCCCGACGACGCCGATCTCGGTGTCGTCGACGACGACGATGGCGGTGCGGGCGGGGTCGAAGCCGGGCCGTGCCGCGGACTCAGTGCGGCCGTCGGCGATCTCGAGCGCGTCGAAGACCTGGTGCAGGACATCGATCGCGTCGTACGGGTCGACGGGACGGTCTTCTTCGACGGGCCGGCGCCGCACGGTGCCCGCCAGCGCGGCCGCGAGGTGGGTCGGCTCTTCGGGGAGGAGCGCCTTCTTCGAGCCGGGCGAGAGAAAGACGCGACCGACCTCGAACAGGCCGACGTCGGCGAGCCCGCGGGCGTGGTTGTACGCAACTGCGCGCAGGAGCCCCGGAAGGATCCGGGTGCGCAGCACCGACTCCTCGGCTCGCAGCGGGTTCGCCGCCTCGACGAGGCGGTCGAGGGGCGCACCGGCGCGCTCCAGGTCGGTCGGAGCGACGAGCGGGATCGTGACGGCCTCGGACAGCCCGGCCCCGACGAGCGCGTCGGCGACGAGCCGCCGTTCCTGCTGGCGACGGGTCAGCCCGCCCACCTGCCCGGTCGGCCGGGGCACGGTGCGACCGATCGACGCGAACCCGATGCGCCGCGCGACCTCTTCGACGATGTCGATCTCCCGATCGAGATCGGGACGGAAGGTCGGCGCGATTGCGCTGATTTCGTCGCCCGAGCCGTCGACCTCGATGCCCAAGGGACGGAGCGCGTCGAGGATCTCGGTGTCTCGGAGATCGGTGCCGAGCACGCCGTTCACCTTGCTCGTGCGGACCCGGATGCGAGCGCGCTCGACGGGCCGCGGGTAGTCGTCGACCGTCTCCTCGGCAACCCGCGCGCCGGCCACCTCGGCGAAGAGCTCCATCGCCCGCTCGGCGTGGTCGGCGACGCCGTTGGGGTCGGTACCACGCTCGAAGCGGGCGCTCGACTCCGAGCGCAACCGCAGCCGCTTGGACGTCCGGGCAATGCCCATCCGTTCGAAGTACGCCGCCTCGAGCAGGATCTCGGTCGTGTCGGCGGAGACTTCCGACGAGCCGCCGCCCATCACCCCGGCGATCGCCTGCGGGACGCCGTCGGCGTCGCAGATCAGGAGGTCTTCGCGGTCGAGGGCGCGGTCGATGCCGTCGAGCGTCGTGATGTGCTCACCCCGCTTCGCGAGCCGGACGAGAATGCCGCGACCACCGAGTCGCTGCAGGTCGAACGCGTGGAGGGGTTGGTTCCGCTCGAGCAGCACGTAGTTGGTGACGTCGACCACGTTGCTGATCGGGCGCATTCCCGCCTTCACGAGACGCTGTGCCATCCACGCCGGCGACCCGCCCATCGTCACCTGGGCGACCCGGCCGAGGTACCGCGGACAGCGATCCGGGGACTCGATGCGCACGGTGATGTCGGACGCGACCGCGGGATCCGTGGGCGCGTGCGCTTCGGGGACCTCGAGCGGCAGCCCGAAGTGGGCCCCCAACTCCCGCGCCACGCCGATCACGCACATGGCATCGGGTCGGTTGGGTGTGATCGCGAGATCGAAGATGACGTCGTCGAGGCCGAGGAGCTCGCGCACGTCCGAGCCGGGCTTCGTCGCCTCGTCCAGGTGGACGATGCCCTCGTGGTCGTCGCCGAGGCCGAGCTCGTCGGGAGCGAGGAGCATGCCATCGGACTGAACGCCCCGGATCGTTCGGCGTTCGAGGACGCCGAAGGGCTCGGGCAGATGGGCGCCGGCGGGCGCGTACGGGACGACATCTCCGGCGGCGACGTTCTGCGCGCCGCACACGACCCGCGTCGAGCCGTTCCCGAAGTCGACGTCGACGAGCGTGAGCTTGTCTGCCTTCGGATGCTTCACGACGTCGAGCACGCGTGCCGCCACCACCCCGCGCACCTCGCGCCCGGGCTCGTCGACGCCCTCGACCTCGAGGCCGACCTGGTTGAGCGCGGCGACCAGCTCGTCCGTAGGGGCGTCGACGGGTGTGAACTCCCGGATCCAAGAAAGCGGCGCGCGCATCAGTCCATCAGTACTGCGCCAGAAAGCGGACGTCGCCGTCGAAGAACGTGCGGATCTCGTCGATGCCGTAGCGGATCATGGCGATGCGCTCGAGCCCGAAGCCGAACGCGAAGCCCTGCCACTCCTCGGGGTCGTATCCGACGGCCTCGAACACGTTGGGATCGACCATGCCGCAGCCGCCGAGCTCGATCCACCCTGTCTGAGAGCAGACGCGACACCCTTCGCCGTGGCAGAAGATGCAGCTCACCGCCAGCTCCGCCGACGGCTCGGTGTACGGGAAGAAGTCGGAACGAAAGCGCGTCCGCACCGACTCGTCGTCGAACAGTCGCTTCACGAAGGTCTCGATCGTTCCGAAGAGGTCCGCGAGTGTGAGGCCACGGTCGACCGCCAGGCACTCCATCTGGTGGAAGACGGGCGAGTTGCGAGGCCCGGGCGTCTCGTTCCGGTACGTGCGCCCCGGCACGATCACGTAGATGGGCGGGTCGTTCGCTTCCATCGTGCGGATCTGCACCGGGGACGTATGCGTGCGCAGCATGACCTGCTCGTCGTGGCCGCGCCGGACGTACAGCGTGTCCTGCATGGACCGCGCCGGGTGAGCCGGCGGGATGTTGAGCGCCTCGAAGTTGTGCCAGTCGTCCTCGACTTCGGGCCCTTCGGCGACCTGATAGCCGAGACCGGCGAAGATGTCTTCCAGCTCGCGTTGCACCTGGGTGACGAGGTGCAGATGCCCGCGGTTGCGGCCGTGGCCGCCGGCGGTGAGGTCGGGGCGCTCGCCCTCGGGACCGACTTCTCCTTCGCTCCCGGCGATCGCGTGACGCCGGCGTTCGAGCACCTCGGCGATCGCGCCTTTGTAGTCGGAGACCGCCTTGCCTGCGGCGCGGCGGTCCTCAGGCGGGAGCGTCTTGATCGCCTCGGTGACCACGGCGGCCGGTGACTTCCGCGCCACGAACCGGCGCTCGAGCTCGGCGAGCTCGTCGAGGCCGGCGGCCGATTCGGCCGCGGTCGCCGCCTCCGCGCGGGCTCGGTCGAGCAGGTGCTGGGCTTCGGCCAGGTTCACGGCGCCGCCCGCCGCTGGCGCGCCGCCTCGAAGGCCAGCACGGTCCCGGCCATGCCGACGTTGAGCGACTCGGCCGGAGGCTCGACGGGAATGGTCACCCGGCCGTCGATGTGTGTCGCGAGGTCCTCGGGAAGACCTGACGCCTCGTTGCCGAGCACGATCGCCACCGACCCGGTCAGGTCGACACGCTCGAGGTGCTCCCCGCCGGCGGCGACGGCGGCCAGACGGCGCCGTCCGTAACGGCCGAGCGCGTCGAGCACCTTCACTGGGTCGTCCGCCTCCACTACGGGGATTCCGAACACCGCTCCGCCCGACGATCGCACCACTTTGGGCGCGTGCGGGTCCACCGAATTGCCGCAGAACAGTACTCCCGCCGCTCCGGCCGCCTCTGCGCTGCGCAGCAGCGTGCCCGCGTTCCCCGGGTCGCGCACCGTGACCGCCACGAGCACGAAACCGTCGGTGGCGACGTCGGCGAGGTCCGCGTGTGACATCGTCGCGACGGCGAGCACCGGTTGCGGCGTCACGGTGTCGCCGATGCGCTCGAGGACGCCTTCCTTCAGCTCTTCGATCGGGACGTCGAGATCGCGCAATCGCTCCACCACCGGAGCGAAGGCACGGTCGGCGCCGGGGCCGACGTACGCGCTCTCGAGCTCGGCGCCGCGGTCGAGCGCCGCGGCTACGCCGCGCGGGCCCTCGACGACGAACGCGTGCTCGGCGCGGCGGGCGCGCCGGTCCCGAATGAGGTCGCGGAGCCGCCGGACTCGTTGGTGCCGGGGTCCGAGCGCCGGCACGGACGGCTCAGGCCGCTTGCAGCGCCTCGCGGGCGACCGCGACGAGGGCGCCGAACGCAGCCGGGTCGTGCACGGCGAGGTCGGCGAGGATCTTGCGGTCGACGTCGACGCCGGCGGCCTTCAGCCCCGCGACGAACCGTGAATACGAGATGTCGTGCTGCCGGCAGGCGGCGTTGATCCGGACGATCCAGAGCCGCCGGAACTCACCCTTGCGCGCCCGACGGTCGCGGTATGCGTACCGGAGGGAGCGCATGACCTGCTCGTTGGCCTTGCGAAACCCGCGGCTCTTTGCGCCGGAGTAGCCCGACGCCTGCTCGAGCACCGCGCGGCGGTGCTTCTTGCTCTGGACGGAGCGCTTCACCCTGGCCATCGCGGTTGCCTCCTGCGTGCGCGGCGCCGCTTGTCGGGCGCGCCGCGGTTCCTACGACCGACCCAGCAGACGTTCGACGTGCTTCTTGTCGGCGCCGGTGACCTCGGCCCCCCGACCGAGACGACGCGTGCGCCGGCTCGACTTCTTCTCGAGCAGGTGCGAGCGAAACGCCTTGCGGCGACGGATCTTGCCCGATCCCGTGACCTGGTAGCGCTTGGCCGCCCCCCGGTGCGTCTTCATCTTCGGCATCACTGCTCTCCTTCGCTGCCGTTCCCGCCGCCCGGCGGCGGTGTCGCGCCGGCGCGGGCTCGGGCCGGGCGCTTGGTCGGGTGCAGCACCATCGTCATGTTGCGGCCGTCCTGGCGGGGCGCCGACTCGACCATCGCGATGTCCCTCACTTGTTCGGCGACGCGCTCCAGGATCCGTAACCCCAGCTCCGGATGAAACACCTCTCGACCACGGAACATGATCGTGAGCTTGACCTTCGAGCCCTCCGCCAGGAAGCGCTCGACGTGCTTCATCTTCGTCACGTAGTCGTGCTCGTCGATCTTCGGCCGGAACTTCATCTCCTTGACGACGACGTTCGTGGCCTTCTTCCGCGATTCCTTGCGGCGTTGCTCCTGCTCGTACTTGTACCGGCCGTAGTTCATGATCCGGCACACTGGCGGATTGGCGTTGGGGGCGACCTCGACGAGATCGAGCTCTTCCTCTCGGGCGATCGCGAGCGCCTCCGGCAGAGGCTTGACCCCGAGCTGCTCTCCCCCGGCGCCGATGAGCAGGACCTCGCGGGCCCGTATCCGGTCGTTGATCCTGGCGTCGTCTGTGGCTATGTGATCACCTCGCTGATCGCGCTGCTGAACTGGGTCCGCCGCCGCGCCACGCCCGCTCGGGAACCGGCGTGGAACGCGAAAATGACGGACTCGGGAAGTCCGCCATCGGTCGACCGCTGGGGCGGCCGTGACAACGAACCCGGGCTCGGTCCCACCCGTGGCTGCGGGCGGGGCGGCCGGGTGGGGAAAGCGGCAAATGCCGTCCCACTTCCCAGCTCGGATGTGAAGAGGCCAGGATATCAGCGTGAGCACGCTCTGGACGCCGGGCGGAGAGCACGAGCCGGAGGAGCCGGAACGCGCCGCGCCACCGACCGAAGGCGGCGCCGGCGCCCCGGACGACGAAGCCGCCCGTGAGCAGTTGCGTCAGCTGCGCGAGCAGCTCGCGGCCACGCCGGTGGCGGACATCGTCGCCAACCACGCCATCGGGCTGTGGGAGCTCGCGCTGCTGCACCTCTCGGCCGAAGAGGGAACCGGGCCCGATCTCGACGAAGCTCAGCTCGCCATCGACGGCGTCGCCGCGCTCGTCGAGGGCCTCGGCGATCGGCTCGGCCGGCATCATGAACCGCTCCGCGAGGCGCTCGCGCAACTGCGTCTCGCGTTCGTGGAAGTCAAGCGGCGCGCAGGGCCCGGCGGCGACGAGGCGGGCGACGCGAGGGGATAGTTTCCGCAGCCGTGCCGTCGCGCATCGAGCAATACGCAATGGTCGGGGACACCCAGACGGCTGCGCTCGTCGGCGACGACGGCTCGGTCGACTGGTTGTGCGCCCCGCGTTTCGACAGCGCCGCGTGCTTCGCAGCGCTCCTGGGTGACGAGAACCACGGTCGGTGGCTCCTCGCGCCCGCCACCGGAGGCCGGGCCACTCGCCGTCGCTACCGCGACGGCACGCTCGTGCTCGAGACCGAGTTCGACACACCCGAGGGCTCGGTGCGCATCACCGACTTCATGCCCATCCGCGAGAAGACCGTCGACCTGGTCAGGATCGTCGAGGGCCTGCGCGGTCACGTGCCCATGCAGATGCACCTCACGATCCGGTTCGACTACGGCTCGATCATCCCGTGGGTCCAGGATGTCCATGGCGCGCTCGTCGCCGTCGCCGGGCCAGACGCGCTCGTGCTGCGTACGCCCGTCGACACGAAGGGCGTCGGACGCTCGACGGTTGCCGATTTCGCGGTGCGGCGCGGTGAGCGCGTGCCCTTCACGCTCGCCTGGTACCCGTCGAACCAGGACGTACCGCATCCGATCAACGCCACGCGGGCGCACAGTCGGACGACTTCCTGGTGGCACGACTGGACGAAGAGATCGGGCTACGACGGATCGTGGGGCGATCAGGTGCAGCGCTCCGTCATCACGCTCAAGGCGCTGACGTACGCGCCGACCGGCGGCATCGTGGCGGCGCCCACGAC
>JBKPDG010000028.1:0-18317 GCA_046727755.1 Actinomycetota bacterium | reverse complement strand
CCGGCGCAACGTCGTCGAGATCATCGCCGACGAGGTCGGGCCGAGCCTGCGCTTCGCCACCGCCCAGGTCACCAAGAACGACCGGCGGGGTGGCGGCGACTTCGGCGGCGGCGGCGACACCGGTGGCGGCGGCGGCCGCGGCGGGGGGCGCGGGGGCGAGAGCCCCCAGCCCGCCCCGACCGGTGGTGGCGGCGACTTCGACGAAGAGCCGTTCTGAACACCTGACGACCCCGAGGTGAGCTGACCCGAGATGGCGAGAGACAAGAAGAAGAAGTCCCAGGCGGCCGACCGGCGCCGCCCGATCAAGAAGAAGACGTCGATCCTCTCCTCGGAGAGCATCGAGTGGGTCGACTACAAGGACGTCAACTTGCTGCGGCGCTTCATGTCGGAGCGCGCCAAGATTCGAGCCCGCCGTGTCACCGGCAACAACGCGCAACAGCAGCGTGCCGTGGCGCGAGCGATTCGCATTGCGCGGGAGATGGCGCTGCTGCCCTACAGCGTCCGTCAGGTCACGCAGCGGAGCCGCGGTGGCCGGCGCGACCGGGACCGGGACCGCATGCCGGAGGCACCTCCGGAGCGGGAGGCTCCGACCGCCGCCGTCGGCGAGGGCGACGGCGGCGCGCCCCGACCCCCAGACGGCGCGAACGGCGCCGAGGCGATCTCGGAGGTCGCGGCCGACGCGTCGGCCCCTGCGCCCTCCGGCGCCGAGGACGAGTCATGAAGGTCGTGCTGCGCGACGACGTCGAGAACGTCGGCCGCAAAGGCGACCTGATCGAGGTCACCGACGGGTTCGCCCGCAACTACCTGGTGCCGCGCGGCCTGGCCATGAAGGCGACCAAGGGCGTCGTGCAGCAAGCCGAGGCCATGCGCCGCAACCGTGAAGCCCGCGACGCGCGCGAACGCGAAGCGGCGCAGGCGCTCGCCGACCAGCTCGCCGGGCAGCGGATCGAGCTCCGGGCGCGAGCGGGCGAGGGCGGCCGCCTCTTCGGATCGGTCACGTCGGCCGACGTCGTCGATGCGGTGCGCACCCAAACCGGCGTCGCGCTCGACCGGCGCAAGACGCAGCTCACCGACCCACTCAAGGAGCTCGGCCCGGTCGAGATCCCGGTGAAACTGCACACCGACGTCGAAGTCACGCTGACCGTCGACGTCGTCCCCGAATAGCGCGCGGCCGACCACTTTCCCCAGCGCGCCGCGACGCGCGCGCTCTCCCCGCGACGCTCCCACCTGCGCTTCGTCGTGCCGCGGGCGTAGCTGTCACACCCCGCCGGGAGAATGAGAGCGATTCGTCCCCAGGGTTGTGGAGGCGAGAGCCCTGAATCCACAAGGAAATCGCTCTATCGATCCACAGGCCGGCCCGACGAGGATGCGGAAGGCAGCTCGTGTTTGGGGGGCCGGACTGGGACCGGCGGCACCAGAGCCCCGAAGCGGGGGCCCGGAAGTTCGGGGGAGCCGGGTGGCACGACAGGTGGCGGGAAAGGAGCAGCGTGGTCCAGGCGATCGATGACGCGCGGCGGCGGGTTGTGGGGCGCGTCCCGCCTCACAACCTCGAAGCCGAAGAGTCGCTCCTCGGAGCCATGCTCCTGTCGCGCGACGCGATCACTGCCGCCGTCGAGGCGCACGTCGAGGCGACCGACTACTACAAGCCGACGCACGTGCACATCCACGAAGCGATCATGGCGCTGTACGGGCAGGGCGAGCCCGTCGACCCGGTCACGATCGCCGAGGAGCTGCGCCGCGCCGAGCTGCTCGATGCCGTCGGCGGGCGCGCCGCGCTGCTGCGCATCCAGGCGGCCACACCCGCGTCCGCGAACGCCGGTCACTACGCGCGCATCGTCAACGAGCTTGCGTTGCTCCGGCGGCTGATCGGGGTCGCGGGCGAGATCGCCGAGATGGGATACGACACGCCTGACGACGTCACCGAGACGCTCGACCGTGCCGAGTCCATGGTGTTCGAGGTGGCCGAGCGGCGCGTCAGCGAATCGCTCGCCGGGATCTCCGACTCGCTCCAGACGACGCTCGATCAGCTCGAGTCGATGTACGGCAGCGACACCGACGTGGTGGGGGTGCCGAGCGGGTACCACGAGCTCGACTCGCTCCTGCTCGGGCTCCAGCGCTCGAACCTCGTGATCGTGGCGGCCCGGCCGTCGATGGGGAAGTGCGTCGCGTGGGACACCCCGATCGTCGACCCGGAGCCCGGCGCGGTGCGCACCGCCCAGGAGGTCTACGAGCGCGGCCGCGCCGGCCGCCCGGTGCACGTGCTCGCGCTCGACGACGACCTGCGCGTGCGAAAGGTCGCACCGTCGGCGTTCGTCGACGACGGCGTGAAGCCCGTCTACAAGATCACGACGCGCACCGGGCGCGTCGTGCGCACCACGATCACGCACCCGTTTCTTACCGCTGACGGCTGGAAGCCAGTCGCCGACATCTGCGTCGGCGATCGCATCGCCGTGCCTCGCTCGATTCAAGCCTTCGGGAACGACCAGCTCCCCGAAGCCGAGGTCGTCATGCTCGGGTTCCTCATCGGGAGCGGTTGCCTCGCCGACGGCTCGCCGATGATGAGCACTGGCTCCCCCTCGGTGCTCCTGGAGCTGCAGCGGTGCGCGGCCAAGCTCGGCGTCACAGTCAGGCACACCTCGCCGTACGACCACCGCCTCTGCACTCCCTTGGGTCGGCCGAGCCCGGTCACGACCCTGCTGCGCCAGCACGAGCTCTGGAAGAAGGAGTCGCGGGCCAAGCACATCCCCGACGCGGTGTACCGCCTGCCTCGCAAGCAGCTGGCGTTGTTCCTCAACCGGCTCTTCGCCGCCAACGGGTGGGCGTCCGTCCACAAAGGCGGGCAGGCCAGCATCGGTTTCGGCGCGCGATCCGAGCGGCTGGCGCGAGGGGTGCAGCACCTGCTGCTCCGGTTCGGCGTGGCGTCCCAGCTCCGGCACCGGACCGCGTTGTACAACGGCCGTGGCTTCCCGTCGTGGCAGATCGAGGTGAGCCACCCCGAGTCCATCCGGCAGTTCGCGGCCGACATCGGCATCCTCGGCAAGGAGGACGCAGTCGCCCGAGTCCTCGACGCGCTCGAGCGGCGGCGCCGCAACTCGAATCTCGACACCATCCCGGTCACGTTCTGGGGCGAGGTCCTCAAGGCGAAGGGCGATCGCACGTGGCGCTCGGTGTCGGAGGCGGCCGGGAAACCGGCCAACTACAACTGGCACGTCGGCACGCGCTCACCGCAGCGGGCAACCTTCGCCCTCCTTGCCGACGTGCTCGACGCTCGCGACCTCGAGATGCTCGCCACGTCGGACATCTGGTGGGACGAGATCGTCTCGATCGTCTACGTCGGCGACGAGCAGGTCTACGACCTCACGGTGCCGCACGTGCACAACTTCGTCGCCGCCGACATGTTCGTGCACAACACGTCGTTCGCGCTCGGCGCTGCCGCCAACGTGGCCGTCTCGGTGCAACGCCCGGTCATGTTCTTCTCGATGGAGATGGGGAACCTCGAGCTCACCAAGCGCCTGCTCGCGGCGGAGGGCCGCGTCGAGGCCAAGCGCCTCTGGACGGGGAACATCCCCGAGTCCGACTGGTCGCGGCTGAGCCATGCCGTCGGGCGTCTCGCCGAAGCTCCGTTGTTCATCGACGACAATCCCCATTGCACGGTGATGGAGATGCGCGCCAAGGCTCGCCGCGTCCGCGCCCGGCACGGTGACCTCGGGCTCATCGTCGTCGACTACATCCAGCTCATGAGCTCGACCGGCACCCGGCAGAGCGAGAACCGCCAGGTCGAGGTGGCCGAGTTGTCGAGGGGTCTCAAGATCCTCGCTCGCGAGCTCGACTGCCCGGTGATGGCGCTGTCGCAGCTGAACCGGCAGCTCGAGTACCGCCAGGACAAGCGCCCCATGCTCGCCGACCTCCGTGAGTCGGGCGGACTCGAGCAGGACGCCGACGTCGTGTGCTTCATCTACCGCGACGAGGTGTACAACCCCGAGTCCGACCAGCGCGGGCAGGCCGAGGTCCTGGTGTCGAAGCACCGCAACGGCCCCACCGGCGTGGCGCGGCTCGCGTTCAACGAGCGGTTCACCAAGTTCGACAACATGGCGCGCGACTAGCGACTGCCGTCGGCGGGCTGCGGAATCCGGCGGTACCCTCGATCGGTGTTCGAAGGGGGTGGCCGATGAGCTCCGAGTCCGTGCTCGTGAAGGCCGAAGAGAGCTTCACGACCATCACGATGAACCGCCCCGAGCGGCGTAACGCGCTGTCGCTCGGATTGCTGCGTGACCTGACGGCGGCGTTCCGTGCCGCCGGCGACAGCGACGCCCGCGGTGTGATCCTTGCTGCCAACGGCCCCGTGTTCTGCTCCGGCCACGACTTCCGGGACCTCGCCGGCGCCGATCTGCCGTCGATCCGCGAGCTGCTCGATGCGTGCACGGAACTCATGCTCACGATGCAGGAAATCCCGCAGCCCGTCGTGGCGCGGGTGCACGGGTTGGCCACCGCCGCCGGCTGCCAGCTCGTGGCGACGGCGGACCTGGCGGTGGCGTCCGAGGACGCCGGCTTCGCGACGCCCGGCGGCAAGGGTGCTTGGTTCTGCCACACACCGCTGGTCGCTGTGGCGCGAAACGTCTCCCAGAAGCGAGCGCTCGAGCTCGGGTTGACCGGGGACACGATCGATGCCCGCACCGCGCTCGACTGGGGGCTCGTCAACCACGTCGTCCCCGCCGGGCAGCTCGACGACGCCACCGTCAGCCTGCTGCGCCGCGCCACCCGCGGCAGCCGGGCATCGAAGGCGATCGGCAAACAGACGTTCTACGGCCAGATCGGCCTCGATCAGCGGGCCGCCTACGAACACGCCGTCGACGTGATGGCCCGATCGAGCCAGGCGCCCGACGCCCAAGAGGCGTTCACCGCCTTCCTCGAGAAGAGGACACCTCGCTTCGAGTAGCGCTGGGCCGCGCGGTGCTTGATCAGAAGAGCTTGAGGTCAGCAGGCGCGCCGGTGCGCAGCTGCCCGAGGTCGACCTCGATGCACGTGATGCCGCGACTCTCGGCGAAGACGCGCGCCTGGGGTTTGATACGCGTGGCGACGAAGAGCCCGCGCGTGGGCGCGAGCGTGGCGTCGAGATCGAGCCGCTCCTGGTAGCGAAGCAGCTGTTCAACGCCTGCGATCTCGCCGATGCGCTTCACCTCGATCACGACCGCACGGCCGTCACCGTCCCGGCACAGCAAGTCGACCGGGCCGATGTCCGTCGGATACTCGCGCCGAACGATGCGCAGGTCGTCACGAAGAGCGCGCACGCGCGCCGCGATGAGCTCCTGGAGCTCTGCCTCGACGCCATCCTTGGCCAGACCGGGATCGTCCCCGAGCGTGATGTCGTGGTCGAGGAGCACCTCGTGCAACGCGATGGTGAGGCGTTCGCCGCCGGGGTTGGCGGCGACGATCACGCCGGGCTCCTCGCGGATCGTGCACGGTGGGTTCATCCAATTCAGCGGCTTGTACGCCTTGCTGTCGGCGTGGACCGCGATCGAGCCGTCGGCCTTGAGCAGGATCAGCCGCTGGGCCGGCGGGAGCCGGGCGCCCAGCCGGCCTTCGTACTCGACCGAGCATCGCGCCACGACGAGTCGCACGGGCCGCGTTGTACCACAGCGGCCGGCGCGTCGGACCTAGGCTCCGCGCCGTGGGAATCAACTCCGGGATCTACAAGCTCGTCCTCGTCCTGCACATCCTGTCGGCGATCGTCGGCTTCGGTGCGGTGTTCCTCAACGGCATCTACGGCCAGCAGGCGAAGAGCCGTAGGGGATCCGAGGGGCTCGCCATCTCGCAGGCCAACTTCCTCGTCTCGAAGGTCGGGGAGTACTTCATCTACGCCGTCTTCGTCTTCGGCGTCCTGCTCGTCGTGTTGAGCGACGACGTCTGGAACTTCAGCGACTCTTGGATTGTGGCGTCGATCATCCTCTATGCGCTCGGGCTCGGCCTGTCGCACGGGGTAATGCAACCCAACGTGCGCCGGATGATTGCGCTCCAGGACGAGCTCGTCGCGATGGGCCCGCCGCCGGCAGGCGCCGCCGCGGGGGCGCCGCCCCGCCAGGTGATCGAGCTCGAGCAGCGCGGCCAACGAGCGCGGATCGTCGGCACCGCGCTGCAGTTGAACCTGGTTGTCATCCTCATGCTGATGGTGTGGGGCCCCCGGTTCTGAGTCCCGTTCCGCCGCCCCGGGGACGCACGCGTACGATCACGACGTGAGCTTCTACGACGACGTGCTGCGCGAGCTCGTCGCGGCTGTGGGCGCGGCGTTGTTCGTCGGCAACCTCATCGCGCTGGTTCGCCGTCGCTCCGACCGCCGCCGCGCGCCTGTCACGGGCGGCGGGGACACGCTCCCGGAGGCGCCGCTGACGCGGACGGTCGTCTATCTCCTCATCGGTTTCGTCGTGATGGTCGCCGGCATCGCCGCGATCGCGACCAAGTAGCCTCCTCCGGATCGGCGAATCGACCGCGGGCGTGACGAGCTCCTCGCAACCCATCGGTTCGCCGCGCCGCAGCGTGGAGTCCCATCTTCCGCGTCGACGTTCTCGACATCGGCCCCGACCTGCGGCTCCTCTATCACGATGGCCTCGTCGGTTCCGTGATCCATCGATGGGACGGGAAGCAGGCGAGCCTCGACCGCTTCGGCTTCGACACCGACCCGCGTGCCCTCCCATTCGTGGTGGGGGGAACATCACCCGAGAACGTGCTCATCGTCGGCGCCGCCGGCGGCCACGAGATCCTGGCGTCGCTCCACTTCGACGCCGAGCACGTCGATGTGGTCGAGCTCAACCCCGTCACCCACTCGCTCGTTACCGACAAGTTCGCCGACTACGCCGGGCATCTCGCCGACAACCCGGCCGTCAACTACGCCGAGAGCGACGGCCGGTCGTTCCTGGCCCGCAGCGACGACACGTACAACGTGGTCTGGTACCCCGCGCCGGACAGCTACTCGGCGACGAACGCGGCGACCGCAGGCGCCTCGGTGCTCTCCGAGAGTTACCTCTACACGAGCGAGACGATCGAGGACAGTCTCGAGCACCTCGGAGGCGACGGCATTCTCGCTGCGCAGTTCGGCGAGTTCGACTACGACCGCAAGGCGAACCGGACGTCACGGTATGTCGCGACCGCCCGGCACGCGCTCGGCGAGCTCGGAGTCAGCGACCCGGCGCGCCACATCCTGGTCTCGACGACGCCGGTCGAAGGCGGGGCATCGCTCGCCTCGATCCTCGTGAAGCGCGACCCGTTCACGACCGCCGAGGTGGACCGGTTCATCGCCGCCGTGGGCACCATGCCGGGCTCGACGGTGCGCTACGCGCCCGGTCATCGGGTGGCGGGCGAATCGGTCGGCGACATCGCGACCCTGCCGGCGAGCCGGCTCGACCGGTGGTACGACTCGTACCCGTACGTTGTCCGCCCGATCACCGACGACTCGCCGTTCTTCTGGCACTTCACCCCGTTCCGCGACGTCGTCGCCGACTTCGGGGAGCCGATCGATCGGGGTGACTTCGAGGTCGACGTCGGCGAACGGGTGCTGCTGCTGCTCCTCGGGATCGCGACGCTGTTCGCCGCCGTCTTCCTCTTGCTGCCCTTCGTCCGCATTCGCAGTATCTGGTCGGGGCTTCCACGGAAGCGACGGTCGGCCCTCTATTTCACAGCGCTCGGCTTGGGCTTCATGTTCTTCGAGATCACGCTCATCCAGCGGCTGGTGCTGTTCCTCGGCTACCCCACGTATTCGCTGACCGTCACGCTGGCGGCGATCCTCCTGTCGACCGGCGTCGGCGCTCTGCTCAGCGCGCGCTATCAGGCGAGCGGTCGCGCCGCGTGGGTGCTCCTCGGCGCGCTCGCGGTGCTCACCCTCTTCTACGAGGTCGGCCTGACGCCGATGGCCGACGCCCTACTCGGCGTGCCGTTCGCGGCGCGCGTCGCCGTCGCGTTCGCCGTGCTGGCGCCGCTGGGGGTCTGTCTCGGCGCGTTCATGCCGCAGGGCCTGGGTGCCGTCGCCGGCCTCACGAATCACCCGCGGGAATACGTGGCATGGGGTTGGGCCGTGAACGGTTTCGCGTCTGTGATCGGCGCGGTGCTCACGACGATCCTCGCCATGGCTCTTGGGTTCGGCGTGGTCCTCGTGCTCGCGCTCACGGTGTACGGCATCGCCGTGCTCGCGCTCCGCGGCCTGGTGCGTGCCACCCGGGCCGTGGTGCCCGACGGCGGCGCCGAGGTGCCGGTGCCAGGCGCGCTCACCGGAGTTCGCCAGGAAGCGCCGGTCGTAGGCGGCTGAGAGATCGGGTCACGCGACGACGCGCGCGGCCGCGGCGACGACCTCCTCGACGGGCCCCGTGGCGTCGACCGTCGTGACGTCGTCGCCGAGCTCGAGGGTCTCGAGCTGCGAGTCGAGCAGCGAAGTGCCGGCGAAATGGCCGCGCCGATCGGCGATGCGAGTCTCCAGGACCTCGCGGGATGCGACGAGCCCGACGAACGCGACCTCGTCGACGCCCTGGGTGAGGCGCTGCCGGTACGCGTGCGTGAGAGCGGAGCAAGCGAGCACGAGGCCGCGAGATTCGTGGTCGCGGATGATCGCGTCCAGCCGGTCGAGCCATGGCGCGCGCGCCGCGTCGTCGAGCGGGATGCCGGCCGCCATGCGGGCCTTCGCTTCCGCCGAGTGCTCGTCGTCACCGTCGACGAACTCGACGCCGAGCTCGTCGGCGAGCCGTCGCCCGACCGTGGTCTTGCCCACACCCTCGACCCCCATCACCACGACGAGCGGATGGCGATCACCCGATGCAACCGGTCGCATGGACAAGAACTCGCTCACGCTGATGGCGCCCAGCACCAAACGGACGGGCGGGGGGACGAGCCGGCGGTCCGGGTCGGTGAAGATCTCCGGATCACGCAGACGGACGGTCTTTCCCTGCGTACGGACCTCGCACTCGCCGGCGACCATGACGTTCTTGACCCACTCGCTGTCGGCGCCGTAGGTCAGCGCGAACACGAGCCGTTCGCCGTCGCGGAACATGTTGACCGGCGTCTCGTAGGTGCGCCCGGACCGGCGCCCGACGTGGGTCACGATCGCGAACCCGGGGAGATGGCCGGCGAACCGGCGCGTGATGTGGTTCGTCACGTGGACGTTGAACCTCGCCACTGACTTCGGGATCACCATACGTGCGCAGCATAAGAGCGCACGCGAGGTCGGTAGCGTGTCGGCGTGCCGCGCCGCTGCGACTGGGTGCCCGACGCCGACCCGGCGTACGTCGCCTACCACGACGACGAGTGGGGTGTGCCGTCGCGCGACAACCGGCACATGTTCGAGATGCTCACGCTCGAGGGAGCCCAGGCCGGGCTCTCGTGGGCGACGATCCTCAAGAAGCGGAACGGGTACCGCGACGCCTTCGCCGGCTTCGACGCCGAGAAGGTGGCGCGCTTCGACCGGCGGCGCGTCGAGCGCCTCCTGCGCGATCCCGCCATCGTGCGCAACCGCCTCAAGGTCGAATCGACCGTGAACAACGCGCGGCGCGTCCTCGAGCTGCAGGAAGAACCGGGCGGGCTCGCTGCCTATGTCTGGCAGTTCGTGGATGGTGCGCCGATCGTCGGCAAGTGGCGGTCGTCGTCCGAGATCCCCGCCGAGACCGCAGAGTCGAAGGCCCTGAGCAAGGACCTCAAGCGCCGCGGCTTCCGCTTCGTCGGCCCGACGATCTGCTACGCGTTCATGCAAGCGGTCGGATTGGTGAACGACCACACGACGACGTGCTTCCGGTACAAGGAACTGAAGGCAGCCCGATAGCGGCGGTGACTTCAGCTCGTCCGGGTCATCTTACATGTCGTATCCCCCGAAGGAGCTGACCATGTCCAACGTTGACACTGTCCGGGCCACCTTCGACGCGTATCTGGAGCAGGATCGCGACGCGATGGATCGATTGCTCTCCGAAGCGTTCGTCTTCACGAGTCCGCAAGACGATCACATCGACAAGGCCACGTTCTTCGAGCGCTGCTTTCCGACCGCTGATCGGTTCACAACTCAGGAGATGCTCTACGTCGTGCCGGCGGGAGACGACGACGTCTTCGCCATGTACGAGTACGAGCTGAATAGCGGCGAGCGCCACCGCAACGTCGAGCTGCTCACGGTACGCGACAGCCAAGTCGTCGAAACGCAGGTCTTCTTCGGCGGCCGCGTCTGACAGCCCAAGGGGACACAGAGCGGGTGACGGGAATCGAACCCGCGTTCTCAGCTTGGGAAGCTGATGTTCTGCCTCTGAACTACACCCGCGAGGAGCGACGAAGATACCAAGCGCCGCCGGTAGGCTCCCGCGGGTGATTCTCTCCGATGCGACGATCCGCGAACAGCTGAAGGCTGGGCGCATCGTCATCGAGCCGTTCGACGATGCCAACGTGCAGCCGTCGTCCGTCGACATGCACGTCGACCGGTACTTCCGGGTGTTCCGGAACGACACGACCCCCTTCATCGACCCCAAGGAGCCGCAGGAGGACCTGACCGAGCTCGTCGAGGTCGCCGACGAGCGCTCCTTCATCCTCCATCCCGCCGAGTTCGCGCTGGCGTCGACGCTCGAGCGGGTGCGGCTCCCCGACGACCTCGCCGCCCGCCTCGACGGCAAGAGTTCATTAGGGCGCCTCGGTCTGCTCACGCATGCGACCGCGGGATTCGTCGACGCCGGTTGGGACGGGCACCTGACGCTGGAGCTGTCGAACGTCGCGACGCTGCCCATCGCCATCTATCCCGGCATGAAGATCGGCCAGATCTCGTTCTTCCGCATGACGACACCCGCCGACCATCCGTACGGCAGCGACGCGACCGGCTCGAAGTACCAGGGCCAGCGCGGCCCGACTCCGAGCCGCTACTACCTGAACTTCCGGGACGGCGACTGACCGGCGTGGACGACGCGCGGCTCGCCCGGACTCTGTGGCGCGCCATGGAGCCGATCCACGCAGTCGTGTACTTCGCGCCCGACGTGAAGACCGCGTTCGAGGACCTTGGGCTGCGCGGGTTCTGGCGGGGCTACTTCGCGTCGCGTGCGGCGCCGATGGGTCCGACACCGGCAGAAGTCGTCATTGCGACCTTCTACAACTTCGCGCCGGACATGGTCCGTTGGGCGATGTCAGAGACGTGGCGCCATGCCGATCCTGCCGCCGTCACGGCTGCTCGCCTGCGCCTCGCCGACCGGACGCTGCGGAGCTGGCTCGGCGAGCAGAAGATCGACTCCGCCGAGATGACCGAAGCGGCCGCGCTCGCTCGGCGCGCGGCCGAGGTCGCCAGCCCGCTGGGCAGGCCGCTGTTCGCCGGGTACACCGCGCTTGCGTGGCCCGAGGAACCGCACCTCGCGCTCTGGCACGCCACGACATTGCTGCGTGAGCACCGTGGCGACGGGCACGTCAGCGCGCTGGTCACGCAGCGCGTCGACGGCTGCGAGGCGAACGTTCTTACGGCTGCGTCCGGCGCGAGCACGACCGAGCTGCAGCGGACGAGCCGCCAGTGGCCTGACGACGAGTGGGAGGCGGCGGTCGAGCGCTTGCGCGGGCGCGGCTGGATCGGGGAAGCAGCGACGCTCACGCCTGCCGGCACCGCCGCCAAGCAGCGCGTCGAGGACCGCACCGACGAGCTGGCGGCGCCGCCGTTGGCCGCGCTCGACGACGCCGACCGACATCGTCTCCTGGCGCTGCTCACCGAGCTCAGCCGAGCCGTCCTCGACGTCGGCGACATCAGGTTCCCGAACCCCATCGGTCTGCCCGACCTGCGGGAGTCCGCCGAGAGCTGAATCACCGGGAACCGGGCGCGCGTCCGGTCCGTCCAAACCCCCGAACGCCACACCACCAGGGGGTTCCGGATGCGTCGCCTGCTGCTCGTCCCGGTCTTTGCCGTCGTCCTCGTCGTCGCTACCGCCTCGGCCGCGTTCGCCTGCGGCAGCCTGATCGGGCCGAACGGCGCGGTGCAGCTCGTGCGCACGAGCACCCTCGCCGCCTGGCACGACGGCGTCGAGCACTACGTCACCAACTTCGAGTTCGCGAGCAACCAGACGTCCTTCGGCTCGATCATCCCGCTGCCCGCCGAACCGACGAAGGTCGAGCGGGGCGGCGACTGGACGTTGCAACGGCTGGCCCGCGAGGTCTCGCCGCTGCGGCGGGCGTTCGCCGGCGACGCCGCCGAGGCGGCGCCCGCCACCGACGGCGTCGACGTGCTCCAGCAGACCCGGATCGACTCGCTCGACGTCACGATCCTGCGCGGTGGCGGCGCCGCGGTGGCCGGATGGGCCGCGCAGCAGGGGTTCGACCTCACGTCCGACACGCCGGACGTGCTCGAGTTCTACTCCCACCGTTCGCCGTACTTCATGGCCGCCAAGTTCGACGCCACCGCCGCCGTCGCGCAGGGCCTCAACTCGGGTGACGGGATCCCAGTGCACCTCACGATCCCGGTCGACCGCCCGTGGGTGCCGCTGCGCATCCTCGGGACCGGCAAGCCTGCGACCGAGCCCGTCCGGGCCGACGTGTTCCTCCTCACCGACGCCGAGCCCAACCTGCTCGCAGGGCCGGGGCTCCGGCTCGAGCGTTCGGAGCCGGCATCCGGCTCACTCCTCGACGACCTCCGCGCCGACAAGGGCATGAGCTGGGTGCCGAACGACATGTGGCTCACCTACTTGAAGGCCGACGTCGACGTGGGCCACCTCACCTACGACCTCGCCGCCAGCCCGACACGCGCGACCACACCCGCGGTGCGCGACACCGGCGTCGACGAGGGCGCCGCACTCGTCGCGCCCCGTCTCGACGAGACGGGCGGCCCCTGGCCGGTCGGGCTCGTCGTCGGGGTGGCGGTCGCGCTCGCGGTATTCGGCGTCGCGATCAGCGTGCGGCCGGCGCGAGTGCGCCGACGCGCAGCGGCTGATCACTGACCGAGATCGCGCCCGAGAACGGATGCTCGAAGGCCACGATCAGCGCGAGGTTGAGCGCCGTGACGATCGCAAGTACGGCAAGAAGGGTGACGTGCGTCCCGCGCTCACGGGTGTTCAGCAGTGTCGCCACCCCGAGCACCGCGAAGCTGATGACCACGACCAGGACGAACAGCGGTCCGGGGATAGTGTCGGCGGCGTCGGCGTTGCGGGCCCTCCTCGCCTTCGTGACGTCGCTGAGATCGGTCACGGCCTGCGAGAAGAACGCGCTCGTGCCGACTTCGGGCTCGGCCGCCCGGACGGCGTCGTACAGCTGGCTGAGCCTTCGGGTCGTCCGAACGCTGGGCTCACCGGTGCGCTCGACGGCGTGGAAGTCGTCCGTCAGCACCGACCGGTCGTAGGCGACGATCGCCTCGCGCACACGCTCCCGAGCGCCGACTGGGAAGCCACCGACGTCTTCGAACAGGGCCGACAGCGCGCCGGCTTCCTCGGCCACGTGGTCGTTGGCTTCGCTGATCGCGCTGCGCTCGCCCACGATCACGAACGCGATCAGCACCGAGTAGAACACGGCCAGCACCTGGATCATGACGGACGTGCTGGTGCTCACCCGCTCGCGCGTGTCCGACCGCATGTTGCGATGCACCACCGCCTCGAGCCCGAAGATGAAGGCGAGCCCGGCGGCGATGAAGACCGCGAACAGCGCCGCGATCGGCCAGGGGTCGAAGAAGTCGAAGAACGAGCTCATTGGCGCTGTCGTTCGTCTGACGCGCTACAAGCCGGGCTGGAAGCGCGCGGTGACCGTCTCGGAGTCGGTCTCGGCGTGCTCGACGGCCTCGAGGAGTACCTCCGAGATGTCCTGCACCCGCACGTCCTCGTCGCGGTGCTTCTCCTTCACGCCGTCGTCCATCATCACGTAGCAGAACGGGCACGCCACCGCGATCCGGCTCGCGCCGGTGGCGAGCGCCTCCTCGGTGCGCTCGATGTTCACCTTCTTGCCCGTGTGCTCCTCCATCCACATACGCGCCCCGCCGGCGCCGCAGCACAGGCCGCGTGTTCCGTTGCGCGGCATCTCGACCACGTCGATCCCGCCCAGCGACCCGATCACGTTGCGCGGCGCGAGGTACACGTCGTTGTGGCGGCCCAGGTAGCACGAGTCGTGGTACGTCACGCGCTCCTCGAGCGACGCCTCCTCGAGGTCGAGGCGCCCACTCTCGATGAGCTCCATGAGGAACTGCGAGTGGTGGACGACCTCGTAGTCGCCGCCGAGCTGCGGGTACTCGTTCTTCAACGTGTTGAAGCAGTGTGGGCACTGGGCGATGACCTTCTGCACGCCGAGGCCGTTCAACGTCTCGACGTTCTGCATCGCCAGCATCTGGAAGATGTACTCATTGCCTGAGCGGCGCGCCGGGTCCCCGGTGCACAGCTCGCTCGGGCCGAGGATGGCGAAGTCGACGCCAGCCCTCTGCAGCAGCTTGGCCACCGCCCGGCTCGTCTTCTTGTTGCGGTCGTCGAACGAGCCGGCGCACCCGACCCACATCAGGTACTCGTGCTCGAACGGACCGGACCCGTCGATGATCGGGATCCCTTCCAGATCGCCGCCCCAGTCCCCCCGGTCGGCCTGGTTCAGGCCGTACACGTTCGACGAGTTCTCCATGGCGCGGTAGGTGTTGCCGAGCTCGGTCGGGAAGTTGCTCTCCATGAGCGACAGGTAGCGCCGCATGTCGAGGATCTTGTCGAGGATCTCGATGTCGACCGGGCAGATCTCGTCGCACGCCTTGCACGACGTGCACGCCCAGAGCTCCTCGGCGGTGATGCGCTCGAACAGCGAGTCAGTCCCGACCGTGATGTCGCGGTCGAGTCCGACCGGTGGGGACACCTGCGAATCACCGGAGGCCGCCATGACCTCCCCGACCTTCAGCACGATCTCCCGGGGATCGAGCGGCTTGCCGGTGGCGTGCGCGGGGCACACCGACGTGCACCGCCCGCAGATCGTGCACGCGTCGGTGTCGAACAGCTGCTTCCAGGTGAAGTCCTCGACCGTCGACGCGCCGAACGTGTCGAGCTCGGTCTCCATGAGATTCGGAAGCGGGCTCATCGCGCCCTTGGGCCGTTCGCGGTCGCCCAGGTACATGTTCATGGGCGACGTGATCATGTGGCGCAGCTTCGTGGTCGGCAGGATCACGAGGAACGCGACGAACGACGCGGCGTGGATCCCCCAAAGCCAGCGGTGCGTGTCGCTCAGCGCGCCCGCGGAGAGGCCGTCGAACATGGTCGCCAGCGGGTACCCGACGAGCGACCACCGCTCGAACGATTGCGTCCCATCGAGCGCGATGCGTAGACCTTCGGTCGCGAACCCGGTCAGGCCGATCACGAGGAACGTGACGAGGATCAGCGCGTCCTCGGGCTTGGTCTTGATGCGGATGCGGTAGGGCCGCTGGATGTAGCGACGCCCCATCGCCCACAGGATCCCGGCGACGAAGATCACGCCGAACACGTCGGCGGTGGCGGCGTAGCCCTGGTACACGCGCCCGTGCAGGAACTTCGCCGAGTCCGGCAGCTGGTGGTCGATCTCGAGCACGACCGTCGCCACGAAGAGGACGAGGAACCCGAAGTAGATCATCGAGTGCATGGCGCCCGCCGCCGGATCGCGCAGCAGCGTCTGCATCCACACGCCGGACCGGAAGCCCTCGAGGCGGCGGTTCACGTTGGCGCGGGTCGTGCGGCGGTCGTCCGGCTTCCCCCGCTCGTAGTTCTGGACCCGCTGCGAGATGAGCCACGCCACCACGAGCAGCATCACGCCAACGGTGGCGTAGAAGGCCCAGTAGACCGGGTCGGGCACGTTGTCGAACACGTGCCGGCTGATCGGCGAGTCGTCCTCCCAACCGGTCAGGCGGGGGACGACGCCCGAAGCCAGGGCGCCAAGCGAGGCGAGCACGCCGACGCCGAGGACGAGCTGGTGCGGTTTCGGAAGCGGGATCCGCCTCACGAGGCGGAATCTACCTGTCGGCTCGCAACAACCCGGGGTTGAAGCAGCCAGCCGTGTCCGCCGCTACTAGCGTCTTGGCGACCACGAGGGGCAGGAGCGAAGCCGTGCAATTGCGAAGGAAGCGCGTGACGCTCGCCGTGACGGCGGGCGCCTTGGTGGTCGGGCTCGGTGCGTTCGGCGGGCCGGAGGCGGCGCCGAGCCAGGCGACACCGTCCGTCTGCCGTCTGGTCACGACGCAGGAGGCGGCGAGGATCCTCGGCACCCCGGTGAACAAGGGCAAGCAGAAGAAGGTCCCGCCGCAGCCGGGGGCCAACGCGGCGCAATGCGAGTGGTCGTCGAAGAAGAAGGGTGTGGGTGGGATCTCGGGAAAGCCGTTCAAGCTCCAAGTCGAGCTGACCACGGGCTCGGGCGTCGCGAGCGACTACGAGGAGGCGAAGGCCAGCATTGACTTGGAGGACCTCGAAACCGTCCCGGACCTGGGTACCGAGGCCTTCTACGACGACAGTCCGTTCGGCGGCGTGCACACTCTTGCCAGCCCGGAGCAGGTCCTGAGCGTCAAAGTGACGAACTACAACACGGCGAAGGCAAAGCTGCCCAAGCAGCCCGAGGAGATGTCGATCGACGCTGCTCGGCTCGCCGTGCCCCGCCTCAGCGCAGCCTGACGGCGGGCCGGCGTTACTGGACGCTCTTGGCGTCGGACTCCCGTAGTCGCCGGGCGAGCCCGGCGAGCAGCTTGTGCGCGAATCCCGGTACCTCGTCGATCAGGGCGGCGAACTCCCGCTGGCCGAGCACCAGCAGCTCCATGGGCGTCTCGGCGGCCACCGTCGCGTTGCGGGGTGCCCGGTCGAGCAACGCCAGGTCGCCGAAGAACCGGCCCGGCCCGAGCTCGGCGACCTTCTTCCCCCGCCTGGTCACCCGGGCCTTGCCGTCCACGATGACGAAGAACTCGGACCCTGCGCTCCCCTCGGTGACGAGGACCTTGCCGGCGTCGACCTTCACGTCCTCCGCCCGGCGGGCCACCAGCTGGAGGTCCTTCTTGGAGAGGGCCGAGAACAGGGGAACCTCGGCCAAATGGTCAATGAACGCATCACGACGCAGGCGAGCCACGGGAGGAACCTACTCCGGGTGTCAACTTGTCGAAAGTGCGGGAATTGACTGGCGCCCCGTGTGGTTGCCTAAACTAACTTGATACCCAAGGACTCAAGTTTCCCCACGATCTCGGGAGGACCATCCCTATGAGCAAGGCCGTCGGCATCGACCTCGGCACCACCAACTCGGTGGTGTCCGTCCTCGAGGCGGGTGAGCCCGCCGTCATTCCCAACTCGGAAGGCGCCCGGACCACGCCCTCGGTGGTCGCGTTCTCGAAGACCGGCGAGGTGCTGGTCGGCGAGGTCGCCAAGCGCCAGGCCATCACGAACCCGGACCGGACGGTCCGATCGGTCAAGCGTCACATCGGCACCGACTGGAAGATCGACATCGATGGCAAGAACTACTCGGCGCAGGAGATCTCGGCCCGCATCCTGCAGAAGCTGAAGCGGGACGCCGAGGCGTACCTGGGCGACACCGTGAACCAGGCCGTCATCACGACCCCGGCGTACTTCGACGACGCCCAGCGTCAGGCGACGAAGGAGGCGGGGCAGATCGCCGGGCTCGAGGTGCTGCGCATCATCAACGAGCCGACGGCAGCGGCGCTGGCGTACGGGCTCGACAAGGAGCACGACCAGACCATTCTCGTCTTCGACCTCGGCGGCGGCACGTACGACGTGTCGCTCCTCGACATCGGCGAGGGCGTGTTCGAGGTGAAGGCCACCGCGGGGAACACACACCTCGGCGGGGACGACTGGGACCAGCGCGTCATCGACTGGATGGTCACCGAGTTCAAGAACGCGCACGGCGTCGACCTGTCGAACGACAAGATGGCGCTCCAGCGTCTGAAGGAGGCCGCGGAGAAGGCGAAGATCGAGCTCTCCTCGGCACAGCAGACCACGATCAACCTGCCGTTTATCACCGCGACGAGCGAGGGGCCGCTCCACTTGGAGCTCGAGCTGTCGCGCTCGAGGTTCCAGGAGCTGACGGCCGATCTGCTCGACGCGTGCCGCGGCCCGTTCGAGCAGGCGATCCGCGACGCCGGGCTCAGCAAGGACCAGATCGACCACATCATCCTCGTGGGTGGCTCGACGCGCATGCCCGCGGTGGTCGAACTGGTGCGCGAGCTCACCGGCAAGGACCCGCACAAGGGCGTGAACCCCGATGAGGTCGTCGCCGTCGGCGCCGCGATCCAGGCCGGCGTGCTCAAGGGCGACGTGAAGGACGTCCTGCTGCTCGACGTGACGCCCCTGTCGCTCGGCATCGAGACGAAGGGCCAGATCTTCACGAAGCTCATCGATCGGAACACGACGATCCCGACCAAGCGCTCGGAGGTCTTC
>JBKPDG010000027.1:0-9457 GCA_046727755.1 Actinomycetota bacterium | reverse complement strand
CGGCGACATCGCGCCGAAGCGCTGCTTGTACTGCTGCAGGCGTTCCTCGTTGACGGTGCCGTCGGCGTCGACGAAGTGCTGGCGCGAGAAGTTCGTGAGGATGACGCCGGGCGCGAGCGCGTTCACGCGGATGCCGGCCTGACCCGCTTCCATCGCCAGCGTCTTGGTGAGCTGGGCGACGGCGGCCTTCGTCATCGCGTAGCACGCCAGCGTGGGCGCGGGCGTGTCGATGGCGCCGGACGAGATGTTGATGATGCTCCCGGACTTCTGCGGGGTCATGACGCGCAAGGCGGCCTGGCACCCGTAGAACACGCTCTTGAGGTTGATCGCCAGGATGCGCTCGAACTCCTCGTCGGTCACGTCGGCGACCATCTGGTTGTGGGGGACTCCGGCGATGTTGCCCATGACGTCGACGCGGCCGTACTCGCCGGAGGCGCGGTCGACGAGCGCATCGACGTCGGCCCGCTTGGTGACGTCGGTGCGCAACGGCAGCACGGTGCCGCCACGCGAGGCGATCTCGTCCGCCGTCGCCTGGGCGCCCTTTTCGTCGATGTCACCGAGCACCACCGTGGCCCCCGCGCCCGAGAGCACGTGGGCGGTCGCCCGGCCGATTCCGCTGGCGGCGCCGGTCAGCACCGCCACCCGGCCCGACAGATCGAACGCCTCGTCGATGCCGGACGTCGCAGCCACGTCAGCCATCAATGACTCCTTTGACACCTGATCGGATCTGACACCCCGTCAGGCGCTGAGCCTACGCCCGGCGCGCCGGGATGCTCCGGGCCGGATGTCAAGCTTTCGGGTGATGAGCGAGCTCACGATCCTCACGCTGAACCTGCACGGCGGGCAGCGCAGCCGTCGCATCTCGAAGCCGCGCCTGCGTCGCCCCAGCCCGCCGCCCGAGAAGGCGTCGGCGAACGGGGCGTTCGACGTCGCGGGCGTCCTGGGGTCGTTCGGCGCCGACGTGCTCGTCGTGCAGGAAGCGTGGTGGCCAGACGACGGCGCCGCGGCCGTCGACCTCGCGGCAGCTGGCGCCGGCGCGACGGTGCATTCGGCGTCGTTCGGGCGTGGGATCATCGAACCGTGGCCGCACATCATCTCGGCGCGTCCACACCGGGCGTGCGGCCGGATCGGCATGGCCGTCGTGAGTCGCCCGCCCGCCCGGTTCGTCGAGATGATCCCGGTCGGCGACGTCCCCGGTGATCCAGCCTTGCGCCGTTGCGCGCTGCGCGTCGCGCTCGACGTGGACGGCGACAAGCTCGACCTCATCGCAGTCCACCTCACTTCGCGACTCCCTTACGGGCCGCCGGTGCAGATCCGAAACCTCCGCCGGCGGCTGCCGGCGCCAGAGGAACGCACCGTGATCGTCGGCGACTTCAACCTCTGGGGCCCGGCCGTCACGGCGATGCTCCCCGGTTGGCAGCGCGCGGTGCGCGGGCGGACGTGGCCCGCGCACCGACCCCACAGCCAGATCGACCACGTGCTCGTGCGCGATGACGTCGACGTGGTGGACGCGGCCGTCCTCGGCGAGGTCGGCTCGGACCACCGACCAGTGCGGGTGACGCTGCGCCTGCGCTGATCGCAGCGGCGTCAAGCCGGGGGCAACCCCGCATACGAGCGCATTCGGTTGTAGAGGTTGATCACCTTCGACGCGTAGTTGGGGTCGGTGGCCCAGTTGCCATTCCCCATGTCGTTCCACGTCGGCGCCTTGCCCTTTGGGCTCACGAGGTCGAACCGCGGGTCGACACACGGCGTGTGCAAGGGCGGCACGGTGCAACTCGTTGCTGACGAGTCGGCGTACGCGCGGAGGTGCTGGATCTGGGCGCGCACACCGGTGTCGGCGTTCGGGAAGCTCGCGCCCCCGGCGCCGCCGTCCGTCGCGCCGATACCGCCGAAGTTGTTCTGCCAGCACTGCACCTGGCCGCCGTAGCGGAACCATCCCGTCTCGACCAGTGCCTGAGCGAAGCCGATGTCGCCCCGGACGTTCTCGAGGTTGCCGTGCCACGCGAAGTACGCGGTCAGCTCCTCGACCGAGACCGTCAGGCACGGCGAACCGGGCGGCTGGTGGGCCCAGAAGAACCCGGCGATCTGGTCGGCGCCCAGGTCCGACTGGCCCATGACCGGAACCGGCCCCGCCGCCGGCCCCTTGACCGGGGCGCAGGCGGCCACACCGACGGCGAGCGCAGCGAGCGGGAGGAGGAGGAGGAGGAGGAGACGATGGAGGCGCATACGGGGTGAGGTGTTGCCTGTGGTGCTGATGTGGTTCGTGAGGCCAGCAGGGTAACCGCGATCGGCCCCGAAAGCGAGACCTACGATGCGTTTCGTGGCTTCTCCCCGTCGCATCGGGCTCGTCCTCGGCGCCGGCGGCGTCGTCGGGCACGCCTACCACGCCGGCGTCCTCGACGGCCTCGCCCAGGCGACCGGCTGGGACCCCCGCGAGGCCGAGGTGATCGTGGGCACCTCGGCGGGCTCGGTCGTCGGCGCCCTGCTGCGGGCGGGCTTCTCCGCCCACGACCTGGCGGCGAGATCAACGGGGGATGCGGTCTCCCCGGAAGGCGCCCGCCTCGCGGCCCGGGCCGGGATGGGTGACGGGCCGGCCCGCTTCCCGACCGGCCCGACCCGTCGACGTGGGCTCCCCCGCATGGCGTCACCTTCGCTGCTCATGCGGGCGGCGCTGCGGCCGTTCTGGATGAACCGGCCCGGGGTGATGCTGGCGGGGGCGCTGCCGGCCGGCGCGGTGCCGACCGAGCTCGTGGCCGCCGCGTTCCGCCCCCTGTTCGGCTCCGATTGGCCCGAGCGCGACCTGTGGCTGACGGCGGTCTGCCTCCGGGACGGGCGCCGGGTCGTGTTCGGCCGCGACGGTGCGCCCCCGGCGCACGTCGCCGACGCCGTCGCCGCGTCGTGCGCGATCCCGAGCTTCTTCGCCCCGGTGACGGTCGGCGGCGTCGACTACGTCGACGGCGGCGCGCACTCCCCCACAAACGCCGATCTCGTGTCCGAGCGCGACCTCGACCTCGTGATCGTGAGCTCGCCGATGTCCGTCGCCGGCAACCGGCTTCGCCCCTCACTCGACCTGCCCGCGAGGAGAATGTGCCGCCTCTACCTCGGCCAGGAAGCGGCGCGGATCCGCCGCCGCGGTGTCCCGGTCGTCGCCTTCCAGCCCACTGGCGACGACCTGAAGGTCATGGGCATGAACGCGATGAACCCCGCGCACCGCGCACCCGTCACGAAGCAAGCGCGCGCGTCAGCACAGCGGAAGCTCGAGCGCGCCGACGTCCGGGCTGTTCTCGGGGCGCTCAGCCGAGTTTGAGAACCGGGCTCAGCCGGCGGTCTGCTGCTCCAGCTGCATGCGCTCGTACTCGGCGCCGGTGTCCTCCCAGTCCTCGTACTCGAGCACACCCAGCTCGCCGAACCGCTGGCGCAGCCAGCCGTCGCCGGCGTCGAGGAGGCCGAGCTTCTTGAGGTTCGGGACGATCTTGGAGAACAGCATCTTGCGGAATTCGCGCTGCAGCGGCGAGTCGAGCATCACCCGTGTGCACTCCTTCACCGGCAGGCCCGCCCACTCCCAGACCTCCTGGCCCAGGAAGCGGTCGCGCATCTTGACGGCGGCGTCGTAGCAGAACTCCTGGCGCTCGCGAATGTCGGCCGCGTCGAGATCCTGGTACGCCTCTTTGAGCGACATCACGCCGAAGGCGACGTGCCGGGCTTCGTCGGCCATGACGTACCGGGTGATCTGCTTCAACAGCGGATCGGGCGACGTCTGGTACTGGAAGCCGAACGCAGCAAGTGCCAGCCCCTCGATCATGATCTGCATGCCGAGGTACGTCATGTCCCAGCGCGAGTCGGACACGACGTCGTCGAGGAGCGCGCGCAAGTGCACGTTGATCGGGAACTCGTGCGCCAGCTTCTCCTTGAGGTACTTGGCGTAGACCTCCACGTGACGCGCCTCGTCCATGACCTGCGTGGCGGCGTAGTACTTGGCGTCGATCCACGGGACCTGCTCGACGATCTTGGCCGTGCAGATGAGCGCGCCCTGCTCGCCGTGCATGAACTGGGAGAGCACCCACGCCTGCTGCGCGGCGCCGAGGTCGAACCACTCGTCCTCGGACAGCTTCTCGAACGGCGTGCCGGCGCGCTCGAGCGCCATCGTGGTGTTGAGCGGGTTGTTCGGGTCGCGCGCGATCTTCCACGGGTCGACGTCGATGTCCCAGTCGATGTCCGCCGACACGTTCCACATCGACGTCTTGGCCTTCTCGTACAGCTTGCTCAAGGCGTCGCGGCTGCGCTCGTAGTCCCACGTGAACAGCGCGTCACCGGCCGACCGCACGGCGTGGACCGCCTCGCGCTTCTCGGCGGCGGAGACGGTCTCGGCCAGCTCCTCGACCGTTCCGGAACGGATCTCGTGCTCGTCGACCGCCATGCTTCGCCCTTCTTCGAGTTGCTATGCCGTCAGGCTCAGTCTCTCGCAGATTCGTTCGCCGTCGGGACACTGGCGGATGGCCCCGTGTCGTCCGGCCCGGTGTCCCCGGCCAGCTTCAGCAATTCGGACATTCCGTCCTCGACGCCGCGGCACAGCACGCCGATGTCGGGCGCGGTGTCGTAGTCGCCGGTGACGCCGAAGTTCAGCATCCCGTTGTACGAGAAGATCGCAACGCCGATCCGCAGGTGCCCGGCGATGGGCACGAACGGGAACGCCTCGAGCATCTGCCGCCCGCACGCGTAGAGCGGGAGCTGGGGCCCGGGGACGTTCGTGGTCACCGTGTTGACGTTGCGCTGCGGGATGCGGAAGGCGACGCGCGTCCCGACCGCCAGCAACAGTGCGGGCGCGAACCCCGACAGCGAGGTCAGCACCTCGCCCGCAACTGCCTGCCTCGACTCCTTGAGCCCGTCCATCTGGGCGCGGATCGCCTCGAGGCGTTCGGCGGGGTCGGCGATACCGATCGGTAGCTGGGCGAACATCGCCGACACCCGGTTGTTGTAGACACCGTGCTCGTCGGCGAGCCGCACCGAGACCGGCACGAGCGTGCGCACCACGCGCCCCGCCGGCGATTCGTCACGCGCCATGATCAGGTCACGGAACCCGCGCGTCAGCACGGTGAGGACGACGTCGTTCACGGTGCCGCCGAGCGCGGAGCGGACACGCTTCACGTCCGCCAGCGTCGTGTGCGCCCAGTCCCATCGTCGATGTGGGCCGATCGGACCGTTGAGTGACGACTCGACGGTCGGCCGCACGAGGCCGGCCATGGACGCGACGCCGCGGGCGGCGTCGGCGAAGAGCTCGGCGAGCTGGCGCCATCCTCGGGCCGCCGAGCGCATGGCCCGGAACTGCTCGTACGGACTGGCGACGAGGTCCCCGATCGCTTCGCTCACGAGCCGCACGTCGGACGGTTCCGGTTCCGGACGCCACGTGTCGAGGTTGGGTGGGGGCGGCTCGCGCTCGGGATCGAGCATGACGGCGAGCAGGTCCGAGCCCGACACGCCGTCGACCATGCAGTGATGCACTTTCGACACGAGGGCCCAGTGGCGGTCCTGGAGACCCTCGACCATCCACATCTCCCACAACGGCTTGGTGCGATCGAGCTGCTGGGCCATGAGCCGGCCGACGAGGTTGCGCAGCTCCTGGTCGCCGCCCGGCGGTGGCAGCGCGGTGTGCCGCAGGTGGTACCCGAGGTTGAAGTACGAGTCGTCGACCCACAGCGGGCGACCCAGATCGAACGGGACAAAGCGCACCTTCTGGCGATAGCGCGGTACGAGCGGGAGCTTCCCGGCGACGAGCTCGGCGAAGTCGCCGTAGTTCGGGGCCGGTCCCTCGAAGATGCCGACCGACCCGATGTGCATGTGATTGGCGGCGTTCTCGATGTGCAAGAACGACGCGTCCAGCGGGCTCATGCGATCCATCGACACCCCCGGTCGGTTCGCGGAGGGTACCGCGGCGGTCTACCCGCTGCCGCCAGTCAATAGGCCAGCAGGGCGCGGAGGTCGCGGGCGATGTCCTCCACCTGGGGGAGGACGGCCTTCTCGAGCGTCGGCTCGTACGCGACGGGCGTGTCGAGCGCGGCGAGCCGCCAGACGGGCGCGTCGAGGTCCTCGAAGCACTCGTCCGCGATCCAGGCCGCCACCTCGGCGCCGAACCCGCAGCGCAGCGTGTCCTCGTAGAGGACGAGCACGCGACCGGTCTTCGCCACCGACTCGCCGACGATGTCCTGGTCCCACGGCACCAGCGTTCGCAGGTCGATGATCTCGACCGCGCCCCCGTCGGGATCGATCTCGCGGGAGGCGAGCTCGGCGCGATGCACGGTCGCGCCGTACGTCACCACCGTGAGACGCTCGCCGCGCGTGACGTACGCGCCCTTGCCGAACGGCACCAGCCAGTCGGATGGCGGAAGCGGATCGCGGTTGTACCCCTGCCGGTACAAGTGCTTGTGCTCGAGGAACAGCACGGGGTCCTCGCAGCGGAAGGCGGTTCGGAGCAGCCCAGCCGCGTCGCGGGCGCGCGACGGGAACGCGACCAACAAGCCCGGAACGTGGGCGAAGATCGACTCGCCGCACTGCGAGTGCCAGATCGACCCGCCGGTGAGATAACCGCCGATCGGGACGCGGAGCACCATCGGGCAGGTGAACGCGCCGTTCGACCGCCAGCGCAGCGTCGCCGCCTCCGACTTGATCTGCTGCATCGCGGGCCAGATGTAGTCGAAGAACTGCACCTCGGGGCTCGGCCGCAGGCCGCGCGTCCCCTGGCCGATCGCGCGGCCGACGATGTTGGCCTCCGCGAGCGGCGTGTTGTAACAGCGCGCGATCCCGAACTCGGTCTGCAGCCCGTGCGTGACGCCGAACACGCCGCCCTTCCCGGGCACCGTCCCCAGCACGCGAGGGTCGGCGTCGGCGACGTCCTCGCCGAAGACGCGGATGCGCTCGTCGCGCGCCATCTCTTCGTGCAGCGTGAGGCGGATCGCCTCACCGAAGGCCACGGGTTCGCCCGCGGCGTCCGGCTCGGGCGGCAGCTCGGTGACCGCGCGAGGCCCGACGACGTGGTGGGTCACGGTCTCGGGCGCGGGCCGGGCCGCGGCCAGCGCCTCTTTCGCCGCGGCGGCGACGATCTCGCGGGCTTCGCCGCGCACCTCCTTCGCCAAATCCGGCGTGAGCGCGCCCATCCGGATCAGGGCGTCCTCGAGGAGCTGGATCGGATCGTGCTCGGCTTCGCTCGCGAGCTCCTCGGCGGTGCGGTACTTCTTCTGGTCGTCCGAAAGTGAGTGGGAGTAAGGACGCGTCACCGTGGCGTGGATGAGCCCCGGACCTTGTCCGGCGCGCACGCGCTGGACGGCGTCGGCGCCCTTCTTGCGCACCTCGAAGTAGTCACACCCATCGAGAAGCGTCACGTGCAGGCCGCGGATCCCCATCACCATCTCCGACACCGGCGCCGGGGCCTGGTCGCTCGCCCGTACCGAGATCGCGTATCCGTTGTCGGCGACCACGTAGAGGACGGGCAGGCCGAGCCGGCACGCGGTGTTGAGGCTCTCCCAGAACTCGCCCTCCGAGCACGCGCCTTCACCGAGCGAGACGTAGGTGACCTCGTCGCCGTAGGCCTCGCACCCCGGCAGGTCGCGCCCGACGATGTACCGACCGGCTTCGGCGCACCCGACGGCGGGGAGGCACTGGCTACCCGTGGGGCTGGACTGGCTGACGATGTGACGCGCCGCGTCGCCCCAGTGGCAGGGCATCTGCCGTCCGCCGGAAGCCGGATCGTCGGCGCTGCCGACCGCCTGCAGGAGGATCTCCAGTGGTGTGACGCCGAGTCCGAGCACGAGGGCCCGGTCCCGGTAGTAGGGGAAGAACCAGTCGTACCCGGCGCGCAGCGATCGGGCGAGGCCGAGCAGAAGCGCTTCGTGTCCGGCGCCGGAGATCTGGAAGAACACCTGGCTCTGCTGCCGGAGCGCGATCTCGCGATCGTCGATCGCACGCGAGATGCAGGCGAGGCGGTAATCGGCGAGCGCTTCTTCGAGCGACACGTCACCATGCCCGTTCCTGCCATTGGGATGGTGTACGAGCCGATCGAGCAGCTTCACCACGCCCGAGGATAGGACCAGGAGAACCGCCCTTGGTGGAACCCGCGTGACTACCGTGTGAATCGTGGCCACCGTTCATCCGGCCCGCATCCGTCGACCCCGCCATACGCCCACCGGGTTCCAGTCGCCGGTTGTGCGACGGTTGATCGCCGAACACCGGCTCGATCCGGTCACGATCCCCGGGACGGGAGCTGTAGGACGCGTTACCCGAGGCGACGTGCTCGCTCTCGTCGAGCCGCCGACACAACACGACGTCGTGCCGCTCAACCGTGTGCAGCAGCTCACGGGCGAGCACATGCTGCGTTCGCTCCAGGTCGCGCCCCACGCCTTCATCACGATGGAGGTCGACTTCGAGCGCGTCGACCGCGTCCGCCGGACGAAACAGCTCACGTTCCTCCCGTTCGTCGCTCGTGCGGTCATCGACGCCATCGCCGCGTTCCCGCACGTGAACGCGTCGGTCGGCGACGGCGAGCTGACCGTGCACCACGACGTGCACCTCGGGATCGCCGTCGACCTCGATCACCAGGGGCTGATCGTGCCGGTGGTGCGCGCCGCCCACGGCAAGCGGCTCGTCGCGCTCGCCGGCGAGATGGCCGAGCTCGCCGCTCGTGCCCGGGCGAAGCGGCTCATCCCGGACGACGTGGTCGGGGGCACGTTCACGCTCACGAACCCGGGCCCGTCCGGCACGATGATCTCGGCCCCGATCATCCACCAGCCCCAGGTGGCGATCCTGTCGACCGACGGCGTCAAGCGACGCCCTGTCGTCGTGGAGCTCGACGGCGGCGGCGAGGCGATCGCGGTGCACGCCGTCGGCGTCCTCGGCCTCAGCTTCGACCATCGCGCCTTCGACGGCGCCTACGCGTCGGCGTTCCTCGCGCGGGTACGCGACATCATCGAGATGCGCCCATGGGAGATCGAGCTCTAGCTACGCGACCCAGCCGGAGTCAGAGAGCTTGCGGTCGATGGCGTAGGCGGCGCTGATCAGCCCGAGGTGGGTGAACGCCTGGGGGAAGTTGCCCAGGTGCTCACCGTGCGGACCGAGCTCCTCTGCGTACAGCCCGAGGTGGTTGGCGTAGCCGAGCATCTTCTCGAAGACGAGCCGCGCCTTCTGCACGTCGCCCGAACGCGCCAGGACCTCCGCGTACCAGAAGGAGCACATGTTGAACGTGCCCTCTTCGCCCAAGAGACCGTCGGCGGCGGCGTCGCCGATGCGGTACCGGAACACGAGTGAGTCCTCGACCAGGCACTCCTTGATTGCCCGGAGCGTCGAGAGCCAGCGCGGGTCGGTCGAGCTGATGAACTTGACCAGCGGCATGAGCAACGTCGACGCGTCGAGCGTCTTGGTGCCCTTGTGCTGGACGAACGCCTGCAGCTCCGGGTCCCAGAAGTTCGCGTAG
>JBKPDG010000026.1:0-7388 GCA_046727755.1 Actinomycetota bacterium | reverse complement strand
GTGGATGAAACCTTGGAGCACGTCGAGCATGCCCTCGCGGCCACCTGCGGGCGGGGCGTCGGCGGGTTCGAACCTCGACATGGCGTCGTTCAGCTTCGCCGGGTTCAGATGGTGCACGGCGTCACGGTCAAGCCGGCGCCGTGCGCGCGGGCAGCGGCCCGCCGTCGATCTGCAGCTCTTTGCGGGCCTTGGCGATGTCCGACTGGTACTTGAGCAGCACGTGCAGCGTGTCGCCGATGAGCTCCGGGTCGATCTCGTTCTTGCCCAGGTACAACAACGTCTTGGCCCAGTCGATGGTCTCCGAGATCGACGGCGCCTTCTTCAGCTCGAGCTGCCGGATCGACCGCACGACGCGCGCGACCTGCTCGGCGAGCTCGTCGTCGACATCCGGGACCCGTACCCGGACGATGTCTTTCTCGCGCGCCAGATCCGGATAGTCGACGTGGAGGTACAGGCAGCGCCGCTTCAGCGCCTCGGAAAGCTCGCGAGTGTTGTTCGACGTCATCACGACCAGCGGCCGCTGCTTGCCGGCGATCGTGCCCAGCTCGGGGATCGACACCTGGAAGTCGGACAGCACCTCGAGGAGCAACGCCTCGGTTTCGATCTCGACCCGATCGACCTCGTCGATGAGGAGCACGATCGGCTCCTCGGCGCGGATCGCCTCCAGAAGCGGCCGCGTGAGCAGGAACGGCTCGGAGAAGATGTCGGCTTCGACGTCGGCCCAGCTGGTCTCGTGCTCGCGGTCGGCCTGGATCCGGAGCAGCTGCTTCTTGTAGTTCCACTCGTACAGGGCCTTCGACTCGTCCAGGCCCTCGTAGCACTGGAGCCGGATCAGGCGCGCCCCCGTGGTCTGGGAGAGCGCCTTGGCGAGCTCGGTCTTGCCCACCCCGGCCGGGCCCTCGACGAGCACCGGCTTCTCGAGCCGGTCGGCCAGGTACACGACGCCGGCGATGTTCGTGTCGGCCAGGTAATCGACAGCGCGGAGTCGGTCGACGACATCCTCGACCGTTGTGAAGCGATCGGCCATTCAGGTTCTCCATCCTCGGAGCGCGCTGGTCACTCGACCACCTGACCGTCGCCCCACAGGACGTACTTGTACGTGGTGAGCTCGCGCAAGCCCATGGGGCCGCGGGCGTGCAGCTTCTGGGTAGAGATGCCGATCTCGGCTCCGAAACCGAACCGCTCCCCGTCGGTGAAGCGCGTCGATGCGTTCACGACGACGACGGCGGCGTCGACCTCACCGGTGAAGCGCCGGGCGGCGTCGAGATCACCCGTGACGATGGCCTCGGTGTGACCGGAGCCGAATCGGTTGACGTGCGCGATGGCGTCGTCGAGGGAGTCGATGACGGCGACGCTGAGCTTCAGCGCGAGGAACTCTCGACCGAAGTCGTCGTCGGTCGCGACGCCAGCGCCCGGCCACAGGGCGCGGACGCGCTCGTCGCCGACGAGCTCGACGCCGTGGTCGGTGAGCGCCGCGCAGACACGAGGCAGGAAGGCGTCGGCGACGGCCTCGTGCACGACGAGCGACTCGGCTGCGTTGCAAACGCTGGACCGGTCCGTCTTGGCGTTGACGACGATGTCGAGCGCGCGGTCGAGATCGGCGGCGGCGTCGACGTACACATGGCAGTTCCCGTCCCCGTCGATGATGACGGGAACCGTGGCGTGCTCACGCACGCTCGCGATGAGATCGTGCCCGCCACGGGGGACGAGGCAGTCGACGTAGTCGGTCAGCTGCATGACTTCGACGGCTGTCTCGTGGGCGGGGTCCTCCACGAGGACGACGGCGTCCTCGGGCAGACCGGACTTCTCGAGCGCCTCGCGCAGCACGGCGGCGATGGCGATGTTGGAGCGCAGCGCCGAGCGCGATCCCCGCAGCAGCGCGGCGTTGCCGGATTTCAGACACAGGCTGGCGGCGTCGCTCGTGACGTTGGGGCGGTTCTCGTAGATGATCGCCACGACGCCCAGCGGCACGCGGACCCGCTGGATCTCGAGGCCGTTGGGCCTGACCCAGCCGTCGAGGAGCTCGCCGACGGGGTCGGGCAGGGCCGCGACCTTGCGCAGCCCGTCGGCCATGGCTGCGATGCGGGCGTCGGTGAGGCGCAGCCGGTCGAGCGGCCCCGGCGCCATGCCATCGGCGGCGGCGCGCTCGGTGTCGACGGCGTTGGCGGCGAGGATCTCGGGCGTCCGCTCGACGAGCAGGTCAGCCGCGGTGAGCAGAGTGGCGTCCTTCTCGGCGGCGGACGCCGACGCGAGTCGTCGCGAAGCGAGTCGGGCGCGGCGCCCGAGCGCGCTGACGGGCTCGGACATAGGCCGCGAGTGTAAACCTTGACCGTTCGGTCTAGTTCTGGGATTGCGGGTCGGGCGAACTCGGGGGGGCAGCGAGGCCGGGCTCCCGCACGGCGGAGGCGCTGCCGCTGGCGCAGCCATCCGCCTCAGCGCGGTCGTCCGACCCCACTGCCGTCCCCCGCTCCTCGCCGGCCGTTGAGGCCCTCCGAAGCGAGGGCCCTCCCCCCGTCGGCCGGCGACGAGGATCGTGAGACCGAGGTGGCGTCGTTTCCGGGTCAGTAGTGTGACGGACGCCACCCAACCGCGCAAGAGCGCCCCTGGAAAAACGCCCTCGGCGGGGCGAGCGCTACGGCAGCACGACGAGGTCGTCGCGATGGATGACCTCGTGCGGGGTCCCGTCGGGGAGGTCACCGGTTCGGCGACCGGCGATCGTGCGTAAGGCGTCGCCGGACACGCGCGTGAGACCCTTGGCGAACGGTCGTCCATCCTCGCCGACGACCTCGACGGCGTCGTCGACGTCGAAGCGACCGCCGACGTCGCGCACCCCGGCCGGGAGGAGCGAGCGGCCGTCGCGCGTGAGGGCGCGGCGGGCGCCGTCGTCGACGACCACCGTCCCTGCCGCACCCCGAGCGAACGCGATCCACAGCTTGCGACTCGGGAGGCGCTGCTTGCGCGGGCGAATGACTGTCCCGACCGGCTTCCCCTCGACCGCGTCGAGCACAACCGACGGCGAGTCGGCGGCGGCGATGACGGCGCGCACGCCCGACCACGCCGCGATCTTCGCCGCCGCCAGCTTGCTCGCCATGCCCCCGCTGCCCCGGGGGGTCCCCGACGCGCCGGCGACGGCCTCGAGGGCGGCGTCGACCTCGGCGATCTCCTCGATCAACGACGCCTCCGTGTCGAGGCGGGGATCAGCGGTGAACAAGCCGGGCGTGTCCGTGAGCATCACGAGCAGCTCCGCGCTCACGAGGTGCGAGACGAGCGCGGCGAGTCGGTCGTTGTCGCCGTAGCGGATCTCGTCGTCGGCCACCGTGTCGTTCTCGTTCACGATCGGGATCACACCGAGGTCGAGGAGCCGCCGCAGCGTCTCCCGCGCGTGCAGGTACTGGGCCCGCTGGACGAAGTCGTGCGGCGTGAGCAGCACCTGGCCGGCCACGAGCCCGTGTTCGGCGAGGATGCCGCCGATCCGCTCCATGAGCTTCGGCTGACCGACCGCGGCCACGGCCTGGAGAATGCCGATGTCGGTCGGGCGGCTCGGCATCGCCAGAGCGGGAAGGCCGGCCGCGATGGCGCCGGAGCAGACGAGCACGATCTCGTGGCCCGCGTGGTGCGTCGCCGCGAGCTCACCACAGAGCTTGATGACGGCGGCGTCGTCGAGTTCGCCCGACTCGGCGGTGATCGAGGACGTCCCGACCTTGACGACGACCTTGGCGGGCGGCACGGCGGTCGCTCCCATCAGCCCACGCCCTCGACGTATTCGAGCTCGACGGGGCCGACGCGAACCGTGTCGCCCTCGCGCGCGCCCGCGCGGGCCAGCGCGCGCTCGACACCCATTCGCCGGAAGCGGTCCTGCACGTAGGCCACGGCTTCGTCGTTCGTGAGATCGGCCATGGCGACGACACGCTCGGCGCCCTTGCCCGTCACGCGCCACGCGCCGTCGTCGTCGCGGACGACCGAAAAGCCCTCCTCCACGGGCCGGAGCACGACGAACGGCTCGCGTTCGGGCTCGCCGGCGCGGGAGTCGGCGACCATCGCGCCGAGCGTGGCGACGAACTCGTCGAGGCCCTCGTGCGTAACGGCCGAGATGCGCGACCCGTCGAACTCGAAGAGCGCCACGTCGGCTTTGCTCCCGACGACGAGACGCGGGCGCTCGAGCAGCTCGGGGCGGTAGCGGCCCAGCTCCTCGAGCAACACGCGTTGTTGCTCGGCGGGGTTCTCCCGCTCGGGATCCTCACCTTCGAGACGTGCGAGGTCGAGCAGCAGCACCAGGACGCGCGCCCGCTCGACGTGGCGGAGGAACCGGTGGCCGAGCCCACGGCCCTCGGCGGCGCCTTCGACGAGGCCCGGGATGTCGGCCAGCACGAACTCGTACCCCTGCGCTCGCACGACGCCCAGGTGCGGCTCGAGTGTCGTGAACGGGTAGTCGGCGATCTTCGGCCGGGCGGCGCTGACCGCCGAGATCAGCGTCGACTTCCCCGCGTTCGGGAAGCCGACGAGCGCGGCGTCGGCCATCAGTCGCAGCTCGAGGCGGAACCACTCCTCCTCGCCGTACTCGCCCTGCTCGGCGAAGCTCGGCGCCCGGCGCGCGTTCGACAGGAACCGGGCATTGCCGCGTCCGCCGCGCCCGCCACGCGCTGCGACGTAACTGTCGCCGTGACTCACGAGGTCGGCGACGACGCTGCCGTCGCGGGTCTTGACCATGGTTCCCTCCGGGACGGGCACGACGAGGTCCTCCCCCGCCGCACCGCTCCTGCGCTTGCCGGACCCATGCGTTCCCGACGTGGCGCGGCGGTGCGGATGGTCGCGGAACGCGAGCAACGACACGATGTTCCGGTCGGCGCGCAGGATGACGTCGCCGCCCTTGCCGCCGTCACCGCCGTCGGGACCGCCACGCGGGACGTGCGCCTCGCGGCGGAACGACATCGCTCCCGCGCCGCCGTCCCCACCGCGCAGGTTGACCTGCGCCTCGTCGACGAACTGGCTCACGAGGCAAGGATAGGAAGACCCGTGAGAGCGGCACCTGCGGCAGGGGCCGGGGTTTCCCCGGCCCCGGAGAACGATTTCTGTTGGATGGCGCACGTGCGCAAGCACGTGCGACCAGTCAGACGACGTCGACGAGCTTGCGGCCCTTGCGATGGCCGAACCGGACGACGCCGTCGACGGTGGCGAAGAGCGTGTCGTCGTTGCCGCGACGCACGTTGTCGCCGGGGTGGAACTTGGTGCCGCGCTGGCGCACGATGATCGTGCCGGCGCGCACGTTCGTTCCGGTCGTCACCTTCACGCCCAGTCGCTGGGACGCGGAGTCGCGCCCGTTGCGGGAGGAGGCTGCGCCCTTCTTCTTCGACATGACCTCAAACCTACGCCTTCTTCGGCGGCCGCTTCTTGGCGGGCGCCTTCTTCGTCGCCGGCGCCTTCTTCGTCGCCGGCGCCTTCTTCGTCGCCGGCGCCTTCTTCGTCGCCGGCGCCTTCTTCGTCGCGGGCGCCTTCTTCGTGGCGGGCGCCTTCTCGGCCGCCGGTGCCTTCTTCTGAGCGCCGCCGGCGGAGATGGCGGTGATCTCGATCAGCGAGTACCGCTGCCGGTGGCCCCAGCGCCGCCGGTTGTTGGTCTTGGGCTTGTACGTGAATCCGGTGATCTTCGGGCCGCGGGCGTCGTCGACCACCCGGGCGCTCACCCGCGCCGCTTCGAGCTCCTTCGGCGTGGCGAGGACGCGGTCGCCGTCGACCACGAGCACGGGCGACAGCTCGACCTCGCCGGCGGCGCCGAGCCGCTCGACCGCGAGCTGCTCGCCCTCCTCCACGCGGTACTGCTTGCCGCCGCTCTCGATCACTGCATACATGCTGGCCTTGCGCCCTCCGGCCGGGGCGCGCCCGATCCTCGAACTGCGCCCGGAACCGGGTCAGCCTATCCGACGCGTCATTGCAGCAGAGACTCGTCGACCAGGAACCCGCGACCCTGACACGTCGGGCACGTCTCGCTGAACGTCTCGACCAGTCCCTCGGAGATGCGCTTCCTCGTCATCTCGACCAGCCCCAGCTCCGAGATGTCGAACACCTGGGTGCGGGTCTTGTCGCGGGCGAGCGCGTCGCGGAAAGCCCGTATGACTTCGTCCCGATTCTTGCGGATCTCCATGTCGATGAAGTCGATCACGATGATCCCGCCGATGTCCCGGAGTCGCAGCTGGCGGGCGACCTCCTCCGCCGCCTCGAGGTTGTTGCGGTAGACGGTCTCCTCGAGGTTGCTACGGCCGACGTTCTTCCCGGTGTTCACATCGATCACAGTCAACGCTTCGGTGCTCTCCACGATCAGCGAACCGCCTGAAGGGAGCCACACCTTGCGGTCGAGCGCCTTGAGCAGCTGCTCCTGCACATGGAAGCGCTCGTACAGCGGGAGCCCTTCTTCCTCCGGGTCGTAGTACTCGACGCGGTCCGCGAGCTCGGGCGCGATCGCCTCGACGTAGCTGCGCACCTGTTCGTACAGGTCGCGGTCGTCGATGATGACGCCGCGGTACTCCTTCGTGAACTCCTCGCGGATCACGCGCACTACCAGCGTCGGCTCCTGGTACACGAGGGATGGCGCTTTGGCGCGCGACGCGACCTTCGAGATCTGCTCCCATTGGGCCCGCAACCGCTCGACGTCCCGCCGAAGCTCGACGTCCGTCGCGCCCTCGGCTGCCGTCCGAACGATCAACCCCGCGTCCGGCGGTCGTAGCCCTTCGAGCACGCGCCGCAGCCGCTTGCGCTCGTCGTCCGGGAGCCGCTTCGAGATGCCGTACGTCTCGGGTTGGCCCGGCACCATGACGACGAAGCGGCCCGCCAAGCTCACCTCCTGGGTGAGCCGGGCGCCCTTCGCCCCGATCGGGTTCTTCGTGACCTGCACGAGCACCGCCTGCCCGTTCTTCAGCAGCCGCTCGATTCGAGGATGGCTCTCCTCGACGTCGCTGGGGTCGAACGCGACATCGCCGCGGTACAGGACGCCGTTCTTCGGCGTGCCGATGTCGATAAACGCCGCTTCCATACCGGGCAGGACGTTCTGCACCTTGCCCAGGTAGATGTTGCCGTCGATGGCGGTGTCGTCGGGCTCGAGCGAGCCGACGTAGTGCTCGACGAGGCTTCGTCCCTCCATCACGCCGATGTGCGTGGTGCGGTCTTCGCGGACGTGGACGCACATCATGTAGCGCCCGGCCGGGCGACCCTTGCGCGTCCGGCCCCGCCGCCGCTCGAGGGCGGTGTCGTCGAGCTCGTCGAGTGACACCGCGGCCCCGTCGGCGCCGACGTCGGCGCGCACGGCCTCGGGCGCGGTCTTGGTGTCGGCCTCGCCACCGCGGGCGCGACCGCGTCCGCGCCCGCCGCGACGGCGACGGCGCTTCCTGGTCGCGGTGCCG
>JBKPDG010000025.1:0-24036 GCA_046727755.1 Actinomycetota bacterium | reverse complement strand
CAGCGGCGCGCCGGCGCCGCCGAGCGGCAACGTCGCGCCGCGGGAGGGGGAGGACCCGCACGGAGATCCGCGCGCGTCGAAGCAGGCGCGCCAGCAGAAGTCCGACTTCCTGAAACGCGACGGCCGCGTGGTCGACGTGTGTGGGAGTCAGCCCTGTACGGCGCCCCCCACGCCCTGACGAGCCCGCCGTCGCGTCACCCCCGCGAGGACATCAGTTCTTGCAGGCGATCCAGACCGTCGGTCCACCCGGCTTCGTGCAGTGCACGCCGCCCCTCGGTCGCAAACCCCGACTGGACGAGAGCGACCTCGGTGGAATCGTCCCGGTCGCGGAAGGACAGATCCACCACCGTCTCGCGGTCGTCGGGGTCCGGTTCCTCCCACCGAAAGGTGTACACGAGACGGGCGGGAGGCTCGATGGTGCGAAACTCCCCGGACAGGTGGAACACGTCCCCGTCCGGAGGCTGCATCGCGAACCGGTAGGCGCCTCCGACGCGAAGGTCGAGATCGATCTGCGGCGTCGTGAACCCGTGCGGACCCCACCAGCGCGGGAGCTCGTCGCGATTCGTGCACGCGTCGAAGACCTGCGCACGGGGGGCGGGGACGACACGGCTCAACCGCAGCGTCAGCCCGCCGGTGTCCGCCATGCTCCTACTGGACGACGGAGCCGCCGTCGACGGCGAGTGCGTGGCCGACAACGAACGAGGCCGCGTCGCTGCACAACCACACGACCGCCTCCGCGATCTCCGACGGGACCCCGAGACGGCCGAGCGGGACGGCCCGGGTCATCGTCCGTTCGACCTGCTCGTCGCCGCCCATGAACCCCTCGAGCATCGGCGTGCGGGTGCTCCCGGGGCAGATGGCGTTGATGCGCACGCCGTGGGACGCGTACTCGAGCGCGGCGGCCTTGGTGAGCCCGACGACGCCGTGCTTGCTCGCGACGTAGGCGGGGAGCCCGGGGAATCCGACGAGCCCCGCGCCCGACGCCATGTTCACGATCGAGCCCCCGCGCTCGAGCATGGCCGGGAGCTCGTACTTGAGGCAGAGGAACACGCCGGTGAGGTTGAGCGCGATGGCGCGATTCCAGTCGTCGAGCTCGTAGTCGGCCGTCAGCGCGCTGGTGCCCGTCATGCCGGCGTTGTTGAGCGCGCAGTCCAGGTGACCCCACCGGGCGACGGCCTGATCGACCATGGCGGCGACGTCGTCGGGTCGGGTCACGTCAGCACGCACGAACTCGGCGTCGCCGCCGGCTTCCTCGTACACGAGTGCGGCGGTCTCCTTCCCGCCGTCCTCGTTGACGTCCGCGACGGTGACGGTCGCGCCGGCGCGGGCGAGCGCGATGGCGGACGCGCGTCCGAGCCCGGACCCGCCGCCGGTGACGAGCGCGGCCTTGCCGTCGAGCGCGCTCACGGCCGGCTCACCGGCTGGGACCGCTGCGAAGGATGTATTCGGCCGTCGGATACGACTCGACCGACTCAAGGTCGAGGAACGTGGATACGTCGTCCATGACCCGCTTCACGTTGTGCTCGAGCGCGTCCGGCGACCCGCCGGCACTGAAGTACCGCATCGGATCGGTCAAGTCGCCGACCTCGCGGAGCCCTTCCTCCACGATGCCGCGCCAGCGGGGGGCCTCCTCGGTGACGGCGCGCGCGACGGCGTGCCGCACGTACAGGCAGACGGGATGGACCTCGAAGGTCAGTGGGGTGTGCGAGCCGTGCCACCGGGCGAAGAACTGGGAGTCGTCGATGTCGGTGCGCTTGTCGAACATGGTGATCTGCTTGACGCCCGGCGACCGCTCGCCGTCGGGCCAGTCGCGCTGCTCGTAGGCGAGCGGGACCGACTCCGTGACGAGGTAGCCCGCCATCCGATCGGACGCGCCCCCGAGCGCGGACTCGTACGGGGCGCGGAGGTCGAGCGAGTCGAGCCAGATGTTCACGGTGGCGCCGATTCGGTCGCCCTCGGGTGCCGCGACCACGGCGCTCATGTCGACATCGGGATCGACAACGTTGACGGTCAACGCCTCCGGGCCAAGCGCGAGCAGCTCGGCGCCCGTCTTCTCGACGAGCCCCTCGCGCACGCCCCACAGCGCGTAGACGAGCTTCTCCAAGGTTCCTCCTGCGGATCGCACGGTACCCCTACTCGAGACCGGCGTGGAATGCCGCGAGAAAGGTGCGAACGGTTGCGACGGCCTCGCGACGAAGCCGCGCCGCCTCCTCGTCGTCGCCCGGCTCGGCCAGGAACGATCCGTACGCCGTCGGTCCGTCCTGGCCGACGTCCGCGAAGCGTTCCGCCAGGAGCTCGAGACCGTCGGTCACCCGGGCGTCGCGTGCCACGGCACTGCGGGCGGCTTCCCTCCCGGCCGCCTCCGGACCGTCGCCGAAGTGCAAGAGGCAGAACACCAGGTCGTACGCGTCCTTGTTCTCGTGTCGGTCCTGGAAGGCGAGGACTTTCAGGACCGTGTACGGCAGGAGATTCGCGACTCGGACGGTGACCTTCGACGCTCCTCCCCCGTCGAGGCGCTCACCCTCGATGACCCGCTCGACGTAGTCGTAGCGCACGAGGTTGGCGCCGCGGACGTTGAACGCGCCGACCTTCGATCCCGTCGACCCTGCCTTCGGCTGAAAGACGAGCCCGGCGGGCACGGCCTCGGTCTCGCACAGGAACTCGACCACCACCTTGACGCCGTCGACCTCGCGCACCCACCGGAAACCGGGACCCGACTGGTCGAAGTGCGACTTCTCGAGATTGTTCTCGAGCGTGCGGTAGGTCTCCGGCGTCTCGTCGCCGAGCGCGAGTCCGATGACGAGATCCACGTCGGTTGTTCCCACGTGAGCGCGCGCGCCGTCCGGCAGCCGTCCGACGAGATACCGAGGCGCGAGACCGCCAACCAGGTAGATGCGCTCCCGCCATGGTCCGAGGTCGCCCAGCAACGTCACGAGCGCTCGCTCGCAGCGCGCGGTCGCGGCGACGTCGTAGTCGGTGAAATGGTCCCGGCTCAAAACCCGATCACCTCCCGGCGGAGGCTGTCGGCCTGCTCGCGCCCGCGGCGAGGATCGTCCCGCAGGTCGAAGTAGAGGCGGAACGGGTTCACGATCCAGGCGCGGTCGACTTGGCGGCGGAACGCCAGCGGCTCGTCCCCGTTCGCCTGGACGAACGCGAGATTGTGGCCTGTGTCGACGAGCTCGGCGTCGGTGGCTTTCGCAGCCGCTTCGGGAGGAGCAACCGAGCTGAGCCAGACCTCGGTGACGGGAACCGCGGTGAGGAACGGCGCGATGCGGGCTGCGGCGGCGGCCCCGGTGACGGCGTGCTCGATGCCGGCGGCGTCCAGGCGGGCGCTCACCGCGTCCGCCAGCTCGCGCGGCTCCCGCGCGAGGCGGTACGCCCGGACGCGTCGCGCGGTTCGATCCGAGTTCTCCTCGGCCCAGAGGTCGAGGAGCGCCGTGGGATCCGCGAGACGGCGAACTCTCCGGGGGCCGGCTCCCTCCGCCGCGACGAGACCTTCCGTCTCGAGGCGGGCGAGGACGCGGTGCGCGAGCCCGATCGAGATGCGCGCCTCCTGCGCGAGGTCCTGGACCTTCCATGCGCGGTCGGGGTCGAGGAGCAGCGCCTGCGCCGCCACGCCCGCCTTCCCGGCCAGACGAGCGCGCGCGTGCAGGCGAGCGGCGTCGCTCCGTCCGCCGCGCCGTCCCTCGGTATGGAGGAGAACGCCTGGCAGCTCGACGTGAGCGTTGCCGAGGCCGTCGACGAGGGCGACGCCGTGGCGCTCGAGGATCTCGCGTGCCTCGGCCGTCGTCGCGCCTGCGACGAGGAGAAGGTTGGCGTCGGGGACGCCCCGGGACCGCTGGACCAGCTGCCACGCGGTGGCCGCGTTGACCCGCCGCTTGACCTCGACCGCCACGCGTTCGGCCGCCCGACCGACGCGGAGCACGGCACCGCCGTTTCCGCCATCGCTGGCGCGCGGCGGGACCTCCACGCCGACGCCCGGGATGTCATGCAGGATCCGGAGGGCGTCCGCAGCAAAGCGCCCCTCGATCTTCACGAATTCGCCCTTTTTCACAGTAGGAGTGAATATAGCCTATGCAGTGAAACTGGAGCAAGCGCTCGTGAAACGCCGGCGACGTCTCAGCAGACGACCCGCTCGGGGCGCATGTCGTACTTCCAGGTAAAGCGCTCGCGGCGATCGGGCCGTCCCGGCTGCCTGATGACGCGGTAGTTCTCGACCCTGTAACCGGTGTACCCGCCCTCCACCTGTGCCGCCGCCGGGTCCACGCACTCGGTGGTGGGCGGAGTCTGCTCGAGCACGATCGGGCCCTCCGCCTCGACCACCTTGCCTTCCTTGTTGCCGTAGTACGTCACGGTGATGGACGACTCGGTGTAACTGCACGTCACGAGCACCCCGGCGCCGGAGTCGTTCTGGAACTGGTTGTCGATGCCCGGGTAGTCCAGCGTGGCCTCGCGACCCAACGGGTACCGCGAGATGTAGATCGTGTGCGGCGTGTGCTTCACGTCCTTGTACCCGCCGAAGAACGTGGCGTTGAAGACCGTGGTGGAGAACTGGCTCACGCCGCCCCCGTACGCGTCGAAGAAGCCCTCGTCGGTCGCGAACGCCGGTGCCAGGACGAACCCGCGCTCCGGGGTGCGCGGCCCGACGGCGTTGTTCAACGAGAACGTCTCGCCCGGCTCGACGATCGTGCCGCTCACGAGGTCGCACGCGCGATGGATGTTGCGCACGCGCGCCTGACCGGCCGGGTGATTCGTCGTGAACGTCGACACCATCTCCGTGATGTTCAGCCGCTGCGCCCATTCCGTGTTCCGTTCCGGCTGCTGCTCCCCCACCGGCACCGGCACCTGCCGCTGCCCGGCGAGGATCGCCGGTGCCGCCGCCGCCAGGTCGACCACCCGCCCGGGGGTGGACGGCACGATCGTCACCGTCGGGCCGGACCAGGTGAAGTGGGCATCCACCGGCCCAGCCTCGAACGGGGCGAGTGCGGGAGCGAGAACCTCGCGCAGCTTGGCCGGGTCGATGCCGAGCTCGAGTGCTCCGTCCTTGGGCGTCGCCGTCATCGCTCCCCCGAGCTGATCGGGTGCGACCGTCACGGTCGCTCCGTCGACGATCAGGTCGGTCGGCGCGGCGAGGATCGCCCGCGCCCGGGTGGAGGCGTCACGCATGGCGGCTACACCGACACTCGGACGGGCCGGGCCGACGGGAACCCGCACGGGATCGGGATCGCGCTCGCCGCCACGCAGCGCCGCCTCGATCCTTCCGCGCGCCTCGCCGCGCTTCAGGCCGACCCCCGACACCGGCGGCACCTCGACGACCTGCGCGCCGCGGAACTCCAAGCCCGCGTCACGTCGTCCTGCCACGAGCTGCTGGTCCCAGGCGGCGAGGACCTCATCGAGCTTCTGGCGATTCCATGACGCGACGACGTCGACCTCGTCGTCGCGGAAGCGTCGCAGTGCGGCGCCGAGCACCTGGGCGAGCGGGTTCCAGGACCGCCCGGCCTCCTCGGCCGCGTCGGCGGTCGCGGCGACGTCGACCCGGTACTCGATCGCCGCCGGGTCGAGCGACAGATTGGTCTTGCCGGCACGGACCGGCAATGGCTTGGTCTCGAGCTCGCGAGCCCGCGCCCGGAGCCGATCCCGGACGGCGTCGCTGTCCTTCGAAGCCACCCCCACGCCCGAGACCGACACCCCGGGGAGCACCCGGTCGCGGTACACGAGACGCTCGCCGATCACGGCCAGCGCGACGGCGACCGCCACTCCGAGGGCAACGAAGCCCGCGATCCGCCACCTCGACCGCGACCGCCGCCGCCTTCGACGCGCCGGACGACCCGCGGTCGTGCGCGCGCGTGGAGAGTCGGCCCCACCCATAGGCCCGCGAGGTTATCGACGCCGCTGGAATGTGAGTGGTCATCCACATCCGAGATCTGGACAGGCGCGCCGGGGCTCGGACAGGGTGTGGCGGTGATCAAGCTCATCTGCTTCGTGAAGCGCAACCAGTCGCTCTCGGTCGACGAGTTCCACGATCACTGGCGGGGGCAACACGCCCGCCTCATCAGCGAGACGCCTGGTGTCGCCGACCGGATCGTGCGGTACGAGCAGAACCACCGCGCTGCCGAGGACTACAAGCGCGGCGGCGACTTCGACGGTGTAGCCATCCAGTGGTTCGAGTCGATGGACGACTTCGTCGCCATGGTGACCGATCCGGAGTACCAGGCCCGCGTCGCGCCCGACGAGAACGTGCTCCTCGACCGCGACGGGCTGATCTGGATCCTCACCGACGAGGAGGAGGTCGTCATCGCCGGCCCGGAGCGCCGCGACGATCCGGTGATCAAGCTGATCTGCATGGTGAAGCGGCGCCCTGGCATGGAGATCGCCGATTTCCACCAGCACTGGCGCACGGTGCACAGCCCGCTCAACTGCGACACACCGTCGATCGCCAAGTACTTCGTCCGGTACGAGCGCAACCATCGCAATCGGGACGACTACAACCGCCCCGGAGCGTCGGACTTCGACGGGACCGCCGTCGAGTGGTACCCGTCGGTGCAGTCGTTCTACGACATGATCGGCGAGCCCGCGTACCGCGAGCTCATCGCGCCCGACGAGGACCGCTTCCTCGACCGTGACCACCTCGAGTGGCTCCTGACCGAGAAGGAAGAGACGATCATCGGCTGATGGAGGTCGAGGAGTACGCGCGCATCGCCGCGGCCGAGGACGACCACTGGTGGTACCGCAACACCCGCTCCCTGATGGCCGAGCTCCTTCGACCGTGGCTCGGCACCGACCAGCGCATCCTCGACGCCGGCTGTGGCCCGGGCGGGAACGGCGCCTGGCTCGCGAGCCACGGCCGGGTGGTCGGCGTCGACCTCGCTCGTGAGGCCCTCGAGTTCGTGCGCGCCCGCCGGCCGGCGACCACGCCGGTGCTGGCGAGCGCCGAGCGGCTCCCCTTCTCGGACGGCGGCTTCGACGTCGCCGTCGGGATCACGCTGCTCTACACCGTGCACGACGATGTCGCCGCCCTGGCCGAGGTGGCGCGCGTGCTTCGGGCCGGGGGTGCCGCGCTGCTCCTCGAGCCCGCGTTCCCCTCGTTGCGGCGCGCCCATGACGTGACCGTGCACGGCCTGCGCCGCTACCGCCGCGCCGAGCTCGCCGGCCTCGCCGAGCGGGCCGGGCTGCGGGTGCGGCGAGCGACGTATGCGTACTCGTTCCTCGCACCTCCGGCGGCGGCGTTGGCTGTGCTCGAGCGACGTGGCTCCCAGACCGCGGACGAGACAAGTTCGGACGTCGAGCGTCACGCCCTCGATCGGGTGTTCGCGCCGCTGGCGAAAGCCGAACGCCGGTGGCTCGCACGCCGCGACGTCCCGGTGGGAACGTCGGTCGTCGTCGTGGCGACGCGGGACTAGGGCGCTGCCGGGGCCCGGGCCTTTCCCCGGCGCATCACCACGAGCTGCACCCACAGCTTGGCGAGGTCCCACAGGGTGCTGACGACGCTCGACAACTTGAAGAACTGCGACCGCCCGTGGACTCGGGGGTAGTGGTGGACGCCGACCTCCACGAACCGGGCGCCCGCGTCCTGGAGCTTCCGCACCAGCTCGACGCAGATGACGCCGGTCGTCTTCTCGAGCCGGACCCGGTCGAGCGTCGACCGCCGCATCAGGCGAAAGTCGCAGTCTGTGTCACGAACGTGCAGTCCGAACACGAACGACACGAACCGGTGGTAGACGCGGCCGATTGCACGACGGGCGATGTTGTCGGCCCGGTTGAGCTTGTAGCCCTGAACGACGTCGACGTCATCGGACGCCCGCGCGACGAGCAGCTCGAGCTCGGTGGGATCGAACTGCCCGTCCCCGTCCGTATAGAAGACCCACTGCTTGGTGGCTGAGCCGAAGCCCGAGAGAAGCGCGCCGCCATAGCCGCGGTTGTGCTCGTGGGTGACGACCCTCAAGCGTGGTTCGGTCTCCGTCAGGTGCTTGAGCACGCGCTCCGACCCGTCGCTCGAGCCGTCGTTGACGACGATGACCTCGCCCTCGGCGCCGACCCGGTCGAGCGTGGAGGCGGCGGCCTCGACCATCGCGCCGATGGTCGCCTCGTCGTTGTAGCAGGGAAAGAACGCCGAAACGGACTCGACCGCCCGATTCACGGGAGCGCGCGACACACGAACTCGATCTCGTCGTCGGTCATCTCGGGGAAGCAGGGTAGCGACACGCACTCCGCCGCCCACGACTCGGCCTCCGGACACGCACCTCGGACGAACTGCCAGTAGGCAGCCTGCTGGGTGAGCGTCCGCGGATAGTGCACGGCGGTGCCGAACGGCATCCGCGCCCGGAACTCATCCCGGTCGGCGACCCGTGCCACGCACAGGTGGTAGACGTGCCGCTCGTGCGGCGACTGCCAGCGCATCGCCGGCGCTGCTTCTCGGTACGCCTCCGCGATGGTCCGGCGGCGCGCGTTCCATGCGGGCAGGCGCTGCAGTCCGACGCGCAGCGCGGCTGCCTCGATCTCCGACAAGCGCGAGTTCCCGCTCACGGCTGTGTGCTCGTAGCCCTCGGTGAGCCCGTGGGCCCGCAGCAGTCGCACCTGCGCGGCGAGCTCGTCGTCGTCGGTGACCACCGCTCCCCCGTCGCCGATCCCGCCCAGGTTCTTCGTCGGGTAGAAGCTGTACGCGGCCGCGGTCGAGGCCGCGTGCGGATCGAGTGCGCCGTGCGCTTGGGCAGCGTCCTCCAGGACCGGGACACCGAGGTCCGGCACCGGCGCCGGCCGGCCGTACAAGTGCACGGGAATCACTGCTCGCGTCTGCTCGCCGACCGCAGCGGCCGCGAGATGGTCATCCAGCATCGCAGTGTCGCGTTCGACGTCGGCAAACACGGGTGACGCGCCGGTCGCGCACACTGCTGCCGCCGTCGGGACCGCAGTCAGCGCGGGTACGACGACCTCGTCGCCGGCGCCGACGCCCATCACACGGAGCACGAGTCGCAGCGCCTCGGTCCCCGACGCGACGGCGACGGCGTGGCGCCGGCCGCAGAAGGCGGCGAACTCGGCTTCGAACGCCTCGGTCTCCGGACCGAGCAAGAACCACCCCGATCGCAACACCCGGTCGACGGCCTCACCGAGCTCTGGCTGCAGCGAAGCGGTCCGGCGCGCCAGGTCGATGACGGGCGGCCCGGCCGTCATCGTCGTCACAGGTATCGCGAGCGATGTGACCGGTAGAACTCGATCGTCCGGGCGATCCCGTCCTCGAACGACGTACGCGGCTCCCATCCGATGAGCCGCTTCGCCTTCGACGAGTCGCCGTAGTACGAGCCGATGTCGATCGCGTCGCGGTCGTGCGGCCACGGCACGGATTCGACGGATCCGGAGCCGGCGGCGGCGACGATGGACTCGGCGATCGTGCGAAGGGACAATCGCTCGTCGTTGCCGACGTTGAACACCTCGCCCGGCGCCTCCGCCGATCGGGCCGTGAGCAGCAGGCACTCGACGACGTCGTCCACGTACAGGCAGTCGCGCTCCTGCGAGCCGTCGCCGAAGACGGTGATCGGCTCGCCCGACAGCGCGCGCCGCACGAAGATGGGCAGGAATCCCTGCAGGTCGCCGCGCAGGCGCTGGCGGGGGCCGTACACGTTGGTGAGCCGCACCGAGCTGGCCCGGATCCCGTACTGCTCGCCGTAGAGCAGGTGCAGCTGCTCCGTCGCCCACTTGTTGATCCCGTTGACGTCGACCGGCGACACCGGATGCTCCTCGTCGACGGGGAGGTACCGCGGATGCCCGAAGATCTGGCGCGTCGACGTGTAGACCACGGTCGCGCTCGAGCCGACCTCGCGCAGGATCTCCAGGAACCCGAGCTGGCGGCCGGTGTTGACCTCGAGGTCGAAGCGCGGGCGCGCCATGGACTCGACGTGGCTCACCTGACCCGCCAGGTTGAAGATCACCTCGGATGCGGCCGCGGCGTCACCGACGGCGCTCGCGTCGTCGACCGGCGCCTCGACGACGTCGATCCGACCGGCGGCGCCGTCGAGGTTGGCACGATCACCGCCGTGGGTGGGCACGAGCGCGTCGACCACCGTCACCTCGGCGCCGGCCGCCGAGAGCGCCAGCGCGAGGTTCGACCCGACGAAACCAAGCCCGCCTGTGACCAGGCACCGACGACCGGCGAAGAAGGAGAGGAGAGACTCGTCCAGAGCCGGTCAGCTTACCGGGGGTCCTGTCGAGCGCCGGGGGATGTGGCGAGTCGGATTCGCGCCGCCGAGCGCGCCTCGCCGTGCGTGGTGAGCCACACCGACAGTACGTCGTCGTCGACCGTGGAGCGAAGCTCGACCGGATCGCCGGGCTCGATCGCGGCCCGGTGCTCGAGCGCGGCACGCGACGGCACCCGGTCCGGCGCGAGTCGTGCCAGCTCGTCCTCGACCGCGTACCAGTAGGCGGCGTTGTTGACATGACGGAGCACGTCGAAGTCACTGGCGCGGATCGGCCACGGGCGCGCGTGCGCGTGATCGGGCGGGGACGGGAGCGAGAGGCGGCCGCTGACCTTCCGGCTGTCGGCGCCTTCGCCGTAGTGGTCGAAGAACCAGTCTCCCAACTGTGCCGGCCGTCCGGCCCGGTCGACATACACCCAGATCGCCGCCGCCTCCGCGAACGGGCCGTCGTCGATGGCGAGGGTGGTACGTCGCTCCGCCCACCGCGGGCCGGTCCCGCTGCAGAACGTCGTGATCTCGACGTCGTCGCCGTACCGCGGCGAAGGACCGACGACGAGCGCGGTGCGCCGCAACACCCATGCACCGTCGACCCTGCTGTCGGCGACGTCGGCAACGTCGTCGGCGGCAACGTCCTGGAGATAGCGCGCGATCGCGTCGAGTCGGAGCCGGTTGCGGCCGTCGACGTCACCGAGACGGACTCGCCGGCGGGCCACGAACCGTCGACCCCGCTCGGGCGGCGGAAGGAACTCGTGCTGCAACGCCTTCACCGCGCGCCCCTTCGTGCCGAAGAATCCGCCAGGACACTCTCGCACACGCGTAGCGTGTCCGACGCTTCGAGACGATCACCAGGAGGGCAGGCAGCACGACATGGCAGGGTTCCTCGACCGGCTCGGCCGGACCGACGCCCGCCACAAGTGGATCACGATCGGGATCTGGGTGCTCGTCGCGGTTGTCGTCTTCGCGTGGGCGAAGTCGGCGGGCGGCAACACGATCGACGTGTACTCGATTCCCGGCGCGCAGTCGCAGAAGGCCGAAGACCTGCTCGAGGAGCGGTTCCCGGCGCAGGCCGGCGGGACCGCGAGCGTCGTGTTCCAAGCGAGGAGCGGGTCGCTGACCGACCCGGCGAATCAAGCCGCCATCGAGCAGACCCAGGAGAACCTCGCGCCGGGCACGGCGCCGCACGTGACGCAGGTTCTCGGACCCGCTACCCCGACCGTCGGGCAGGCGTTCGTCTCGAAGGACGGCACGATCGGCTATGTACGGGTCCAGTACGACCAGACGGCGACCAGCCTGCCGCCGGAGACGCTGAAGCAACTCGAGACGGCTGCCGCGCCCGCGCAGCAGGCCGGGCTGCGGGTCGAGTTCGGCGGCCCGGTCGTCGATTACCTCAGCCGCGACGAGGGCGGCAATGCAGACGCGATCGGACTCGCCTTTGCCGTCATCATCCTGCTCATCGCGTTCGGCTCGGTCGTGGCGATGAGTGTGCCGATCGGGACCGCGCTGTTCGGGCTCGCGATCTCGTTGTCGATCATCGCACTCGTTTCCGCCATCACCGACATCGGCACGGTTGCACCCACCCTTGCCACCATGATCGGCCTCGGCGTCGGCATCGACTACTCCCTGTTCATCGTCACGCGTCACCGCCAAAACCTCTCCGCGGGCATGGAGATGAACGCGTCGATCGGACTGGCGAACGGCACGGCCGGGCAGGCAGTCCTGTTCGCAGGAGGCACGGTCGTGATCGCGATCACTGGGCTCGCGTTGGCCGGCATCCCGTACGTGACGAAGCTCGGGTTCATGTCCGCCATCGCGGTAGCGGTGATGATGACGGCCGCGGTCACGCTCGTGCCCGCGCTTCTCGGACTGGCCGGCCGGCACATCAACTCCATCCGGCTCCCTCACTTCCGCCGCAAGGCGCTCCCGGCCGAGCCCGCGACCATCGGTTCGCGCCCCGGCGGATGGGAACGGTGGGCGACGTTCATGGCGCGCCACCGGTGGGGCGCGGTGATCGTCAGCCTGGCGATCCTGTTGACGCTGGCCGCTCCGGTGCTCTCGATGCGCCTGGGCCAGACCGACGACGGGACGCTGCCGGAAGATCTCACGCAACGACAGGCCTACGACCTGATCTCGGAAGGCTTCGGCCCGGGAGCGAACGGACCGCTGCTCCTTGCGGTCGCGCTGCCGAGTCCCGGCGACACGGCGCCGGTGGACGCGATCGAACAGGCGGTGGCGAACGTCCCGGGTGTCCAGCTCGCGCCGCTGCAGATGAGCCCGGACCAGTCGGCGGCCCTGATCGTGGTGATCCCGCCCTCGGCGCCGCAATCGGAGCAGACCGAAGAGCTCGTGAACCGGTTGCGCGCCGACGTGCTGCCGGCGGCGGTGCAGGGCACCGGCGCCGAGGTCTTCGTCGGCGGTCAGACGGCGGGGTTCGTCGACCTCGGTGAGCGGATCCAGGACCGGCTGCCCCTGTTCATCGGCGCAGTCGTGGGCCTCTCGTTCATCCTGCTCATGATGGTGTTCCGGTCGATCCTGGTGCCGCTGAAGGCGGCGATCATGAACTTGTTGTCGATCGCGGCGGCGTACGGCGTGATCGTCGCGATCTTCCAGTGGGGCTGGCTCAAGGGGATCGTCGGCCTCAACGAGACGGTGCCGATCGTGTCGTTCGTGCCGATGATGATGTTCGCCATCCTCTTCGGGCTGTCGATGGACTACGAGGTGTTCCTGCTGTCACGGATCCGCGAGGAGTACTACGAGAGCAAGGACAACCTGCGCAGCGTGATCGACGGTCTCGCGGCCACCGCCCGCGTGATCACATCGGCGGCGTTGATCATGATCAGCGTGTTCCTGAGCTTCGTCGGCAACCTCGACCCGACCGTCAAGATGTTCGGCGTCGGGCTCGCGGTTGCCGTCTTCGTCGACGCGACACTCGTGCGCCTCGTGCTCGTCCCGGCGACGATGGAGCTCCTCGGCCCGGCCAACTGGTGGCTGCCGAAGTGGCTCGGCCGGATCCTCCCGAAGATCCGCATCGAGCAGGGCGCCCCGCCGAAACCCGCTCCCGTCCCGACCGGCGGCGCGTCACGCTAAGCGTCGAGCACCCTGATCCGAATGCGCTTGTTCCCTTTGCCCTTCGACTCGGTCTTCACGACCTGAACGCGGCCGACCTCGTCCGTCGAGCGCACGTGGGTTCCGCCGTCGGCCTGCTTGTCGAGCCCGGTGATGTCGACGACCCGGATCTCGTGCACCGACTCCGGGATGAGGTTGACCTTGGTTCGGATGAGGTCCTCGTCGCCGAGGGCCTGGTCGCGCGGTAGGAACGACACTTCTATCGGGCGGGCGGCGGTGAGCTCGCGATTCACGAGCTCCTCGATGCGGGGGCCGAATCCCTCCGGGAGCGGGTCGAACTCGAAATCCATCCGGGCCTCGAGCGGTTCCATGTTGCCGCCGGTCACTGCCTTGCCCCACTCGTTCCAGATGACGCCGCACAGGACGTGCAGCGCGGTGTGCGTACGCATCAACGCGTGTCGGCGGTCCCAGTCGATTTCGGCGTTCACGTGCTCGCCCTCGGCGGGAACCGGACCGTCGAGGCGGTGCCAAACGAGGTCGCCTTCTTTGCGCACGTCCGCGACGCCGCGGCCGGCGAGCGTCCCGGTGTCGTGCGGTTGGCCGCCCCCGGTCGGGTAGAACGCCGTGCGATCAAGCGCGACCTGGTCGTCCCGTGCTTCCAGCACCGTGGCGTCGAATTCACGCTGGTACGCATCTCGCAGGTAGAGCAGCTCCGTGGCCACGTCTCGATTCTCGCGTTTCTGTCGGAGGCCCGGTTACTGCGGGCGGCGGTGGCGGAGATCATGGGCGACGACGCGGGCGACGTGCGCGAAGACCGAAACGAGGGCGAGCCGTTCGCGTGCGGGAAGATCCTGGAAGGCGGTGCGCCCGTACGCCCGCCACCGCTCACCCGGTCGGTAGGCGTCCTCGGCCTGTTGAAGCGCCTCCTGCTCGTGCTCGCCTGAGAGCCCGTTCTCCCGGAGCCCGCCGTCGCGCAGCCACGCCAGCGTGCTGCGGTAGCCGAGATCGAAGTCGCTCAGTCGCAGCTCGCGCGACAGGAACCCGCCGAAGTGGAACAGGAACTCGCCGGCGAGCAACTGCGCGACGGGCGTCGACCTCGCCTCCGGAAGCAGCAGCGGCGAGACGACCTCGAGCGCGATGCGCTCCTTGCCGGCGATGCCCGCGATCTGCGCGACGGCGTCGCGCAGCAGCTCGGCCGTCGCTCTGTCGGCGTAGTCGGCGACGGGTTGCGGCGCGGCCGCGGCCGGGTCCTGCTCGTGCGCTCGGAGGGCGCGCCGCTGCCCTTCGATCACGCCGATCGCACGGACCAAAGCCTCGCGGAAGCGCGCGGCCGTCTCGCGATCCAGATCGTCGAGCACCGGGCCGATCTCGTCGAACAGCCGGCCGGTCCAGTCGAGCCTGGTGTTGATCTGCTCGAGGTGGAGCAGGTCGTCGTACACCGACTGGGTGCGCTGGAGGTCGCGGGCGCGCAGCAGCGTCGCCAGCCAGGTGGGCGGGTTCTGCTCGTCGGCCCATGCCGTCCCGGTGGGCGCGCCGGTCGGGTTGGGGTGGACGAGCAGCTGGATCCGCCGCGTGTCGGGCGGCGAGTCCCGGTCCACCTCGCGCACCAGGTCGAGCGTCCGGGTGAGCGGCTCGCTGTCGAGCACGCCGCCGTCCGTGTACCAGAGGTGCTTCGACCGCGGGAAGTTCACGATGCCGCGGGCGCGATACCCGTCCTCGCCGTCGCTGCGGTCGAGCAGGACGGGACGGAACGCCAGCGCGTTCGCGGCCGAGGCCAGCGCCACGTCGGTGGGCGACGCGCGCCGCGGCTCGACGAGCTCGCGCGCCGGTTGTCCGGACGTGAAAGTGAACGTCGCCCAGTCGAGAGACGTCGTCGCCCGAACCGGTTGCCGCGCCGAGAGACTCGGCACTCGGTACTCGAGGCCACGGAGCGACGCCAGCGCCATCACCATTCGGATCGGAGCGCGCTGACGGGCATGGACGCGGTGCGTCGGCGCGCCGCTGCGGTCGCGAGGGTCGAGAAGGTCGACCGACGCCCGCCGCAACGCGTCGAGGGACAGCGGCTCGTCGGGCGCCTCGGTGCGCATCACCGACAGCGAGTCGCGCTCGACCCAGGCCTCGCGCATCACGTAGAGGGGGTCGATGCCCTCGAGGAGGCACCGGGCCGCCAGCATCCCGGTGATCGACCCCGCCGATGCGCCGCCGATGGCGTCGATGCGCACCACCGGGTCGTCCCCTTGGCACATGCCTCGTATCCCGCAGAGCAGCGCTGCCAGCGCGCCGCCCTCGTATGCGCCCAGTGCGACTGCGCCCGAGATCGTGAGCGCGATGCGCAACCTCACGCTCGGTGCGCCGTCAGCGCCATCAGCTCGCGGCGCGCTGGGTCCCGACCTTGAGCTCGCGGAACGGCATCGTCTTGACGCGATCGGCGTCGGGCTCCTTGGGCAACCCGAGGATGCGCTCTCCGATGATGTTCTTCTGCACCTCGTCGCTGCCGCCGTAGATCGACACCGCCGGCGCGAACAGGGCGAGCTCCTGTGCCACCCCGCCACCGGGCGTCTCCGGGCCCATGAGCATCCCGTGCGGCCCGAGGATCTCCAGCCCGAGGTCGCGCGACAGGCGCGTGATCCGGCTCATGAGCAGCTTGGCCGTGTTGGCCTCGGCGCCCGGCCCGCGCCCCGACGCCTTCGCCGCCTTCACCCGCATCGCCGTGAACCGGCCGATCTCGTTGAGGATGTGGAGCTCGGCGAGCCGCTGGCGAACGTTCGGGTCCTGGTCGCGGCCGACGTCCTTCGCCAGCTTCTCGAGCAGGCTCGACTGTCGACCGGCGACGGCGCGCTCGGCACGGTCACGGCCGCGGCCGGCGGTGAGGTCACCGACGCGCCGCTCGAGCTGCTTGGCCCTCTTGCCCGGCATGGCACCGCCGACGGCGCCGCTGCCGCCACTTCCGAGCCCGGCGCGCTCGTTCGCCAACGTGGTGTTGGCGACGGCCCAGCCGCCGTTGAGCTCGCCGATCATCGCCGACTGGTGCACGCGCGCGTCCGAGAAGAACACTTCGCTGAACAGGGACCGCCCCGTCATCTCGCGCAGCGGCCGCACCTCGACACCGGGTTGGTCCATCTCGATCGCGAAGTAGCTGATGCCCTTGTGCTTGGGCGCGTCAGGATCGGTGCGGGCGACGAGCATGCCGAGGTCGGCGGTCTGCCCGCCTGACGTCCACACCTTCTGGCCGTTCACGATCCACTCGTCGCCGTCGCGCTCGGCGCGGCACTGCAGGCTCGCGAGGTCGGAGCCGGCGCCGGGTTCGCTGAACAGCTGGCACCATGCTTCCTGGCCGTTGAGGATCGGCCGCAGGTACCGCTCGCGTTGCTCGTCGTCGCCGTGCGCAAGGATCGTGGGGCCGGCCAGCAACACCCCGAGACCGGACGGCGGCCCGATCGCGCCGGCGGCGCGCAGCTCCTCGTTCACGACACCGGCGAGCTCGCGCGGCAGTCCCCTCCCGAACCACTGCTCGGGCCACGTGGGCACCGCCCAGCCCGACTCGCACAGGCGGTCCCACCATTCAGCCACAGTGATGTCCAGGTCCCAGTTGTCGGCGAGCCAGATGCGCACCTCGTCGCGCACGAGCTCGTCGGTCATGACCGCCACGACGTCCCCCTTCAGTCGAGTAGCTCGAGCACCTTCTCGGACGGACGAGCGATCACGGCGCGCTCGCCTCGGAAGATCACCGGCCGCTGCATCAGCTCCGGGTGTTCGAGCAGCAGCTCGATCACCGCATCCCGCGTCGTGTAGTCGGCCGCCGACAAGCCCAGCTCCTCGAACCGCTTGTCCTGTCGGACGAGCTCCGACGGCGCGGCGTCGACGGCGTCGACGATCCGCTCGAGGGTGGCGCGATCGGGCGGCGCCTGCAGGTACTCGACGACGTCGTGGTCGACCCCCTGGTCGGCCAGGATGTCGAGCGCGCCGCGGGACTTGCTGCAACTCGGGTTGTGGTACACGAGCACGCGTTCCACGCCTCGAAGGCTACCCTCGACCTCTAGCGCAGATGCCGGAGCGCCGACCGGAGGCGACCATGACCGAGACCCAGCGGCAGTTCCTCGGTCGCGACGACGTCGACAGCATCGAGGCGATCCTCGCCGACGACAACATCGACTTCGGCGACGTCGTGCACCCGACACCGGCGGGCGGAGATGCGATCTTCACCTGGGACTACGAACGGACCCGTCCCGGCCTGGCGAAGCTCTACGAGAAGGCCAAGACGTCGCAGTGGAACGGCTCGACCGACCTCGAATGGTCGACGCCCGTCGACCCGGAACGGGTCGCGATGGAGATGGCGCCGGCGGCGGCGATGTTCCAGCAGCGGATGGCCGAGCTGCCCGGCTCCCCCGTCGCGAAATGGGGCCCGAAGGAATGGACGCGGTTCCAGATCGAGGCGCTCAACTGGCGCATGAGCCAGTTCCTGCACGGCGAGCAGGGCGCGCTGATCTGCACGGCGAAGATCGTGGCCACGACGCCGTGGATCGACGCCAAGTACTACGCCGCGACACAGGTCATGGACGAGGCGCGTCACGTCGAGGTGTTCTCGCGGTACCTCGACACGAAGCTCGACGGCCACTACCCGGTCAACCCGGCGCTGCAGTTGCTGATCGACGACATCATCGGCGACTCGCGCTGGGACATGACGTACATGGGCATGCAGATCATGGTCGAGGGGCTGGCCCTCGCCGCCTTCGGGTTCATGCACCAGGTGACCGAGGAGCCGCTCCTGAAGAGGCTCCTGCGGTATGTGATGGCCGACGAGGCGCGTCACGTCGCGTTCGGCGTGCTCTCGCTCCAGGAGTACTACGCCGGTCTGGGGGCAGCGGAGTTGCGCGAGCGCCAGGAGTTCGCGTTCGAGGCGGCGCTGCGCATGCGCGACCGGCTGATGATGCACCGCGTGTGGGAGAAGATGGGGGTCGACCGGCGCACAGTCACCGAGTTCCTGCTCGACATGCGCCGGATGCGCAACAACCCGTTCCAGGCCGCGCTGTTCTCGAAGATCGTGCCCAACTGCAAGAAGCTCGGTCTGCTCGACGCCGGTGACGGCTGGCTGCGCGACCGGTTCACCGAGATCGGCGTGATCCAGTTCGAGGACGCTGCCGACACCGGCGAGGAGTACGAGACCTTCGACGAGGTCGCCAAGGACCGCGCCGCCGGTTAGCCGTTACGGCACGTTCCTCGGCTCGACGCCGAGGGTCTGGATGAAGACTCGGATGCGCCGGATGCGGTCGCCGTCGAGGTCGAACACGAGCGCTTCCGGTGTGGCGTGGCGCCGGCCGTCCACGTCGACGGTCTCGGTGAGCTCGACCACAGCAAGGCGCGCGTCGCCGGAGTACGTGACGCGGTCGACGCGCATCTCGTAGCCGGGCAGCTTCGGCATGAGGTCGGAGATGAACGCGACGTATTCGGCCTTGTCGCGGTATGCGTCACCCCACGGACCGACGCGTTCGAAGCCGCCGTCGCTGAGACACGCGGCGAACACGTCCCAGTCGTGGGCGATGATCGCCTCCAGGTACCGTTCGACGACGCCCGGCACGGGCCTGCTACCAGCGCGGGCCGGGCCGCGCGAGCGCGTCGGCCAGGAGCTCGAGGTACTTGGTGCGCGGCACGTCGATGGCGCCCAGGGAGGTCAGGTGCGGCGTCGTCCATTGCACGTCGAGGAGCGACGCGCCGCCGTCACGCAACAGGTCGACGAGCGCAGCGAGGGCGGCCTTCCCGGCGTCGGTGACGCGGTGGAACATCGACTCGGCGGCGAACAACCCGCCGATCGCCACGCCATAGACGCCGCCGACCAGCGCGCCGTCTGCATTCCACGCCTCGACGCTGTGCGCAGAGCCGAGCCGGTGGAGCGTCGTGTAGGCGTCGACGAAGTCGTCGTCGATCCAGCCGTGCGGGCGGTGCGGCTCGGCGCAGGCGCGCATCACGTCCTCGAACGCGGTGTCGACGGAGAACGTGAACCGCCGACGGGAGCGGCGCAGCGATCGGCTCTCGTGGAAGGCGTCGAGGGGCACGATGCCGCGCGGGTCCGGCGACCACCACGCCACCGGTCCCCCGCGCCCGACCCGCATCGGGAACAGGCCGCTGCGGTAGGCAGCGAGCAGCGTGCCCGGCTCGAGGTCGGCGCCGACGCCGGCGATCTCGGTCTCGTCCGCCGAGTCGGCCGCCGGCAGCAGCCACGACGTCGGCGGCGGCTCGATGGGCACTACGCGTCTGCGAGCAGGCTGCGTGCGATCTGGCCGACCTGGATCTCGTCGGTGCCGGCGTAGATCTGGAGCACCTTGGCGTCCCGGGCGAGCTGCTCGACCTCGTACTCGGCCATGTAACCGTTGCCGCCGAAGAGCTGCACCGCTTCCAGCGCGACCTCGGTGGCCGCCTGCGCGCCGTAGAGCTTGCACGCCGACGCCTCGGCCAGGGTCATCTGTCGGCCCGCCGAAGCCATCTCGATCTGTCGGAACACCAGGTTCTGGAGATTGAGGCGGGCGACCTCCATACGAGCCAGCTTCAGCTGGATGAGCTGGTACTCGGCGATCGGCTTCCCGAATTGCACGCGACCTTTGGCGTAGTCGAGACACAGTTCGAGGCACCGCTCCACGATGCCCAGCGCCATGGCGGCGACGCCGGTGCGCTCCATCGTGAACGTCGCCTTCGCCGCGTCGCGACCGCCGCCCACAGACACGTCCTCCGTCTCGCCCAGTAGCCGGTCGCGGCCGACACGCACGTCCGTGAGGAACAGCTGACCGGTGGGAGAGGAGTGCAGACCCATCTTGCGCAAGGGCTTGCTCTGCTCGAACCCGGCTAGGCCCGTGTCGAGCACGAAGTGCAGGACCTTGCGGTCCTCGGGCTCGTTGCCCTCGTCGAGCTTGCAGATGAAGACCGTCGTGTCGGCGTACGGCCCGTTGGTGATGAACGTCTTCGACCCGTTGAGCACGTATTCGTCCCCGTCGCGCTGGGCCGTCGACTGCATACCCCCGAACGCGTCGGAACCAGAGTTGGGCTCCGTGATCGCCCACGCTCCGATCTTGTCGAGCGTGAGGAGGTCCAGCGCCCACCGCTCCTTCTGCTCGATCGTGCCCTTACTCATGATGGCGGCGGCCGTCAGCCCGACGCTGACGCCCATCGCCGTCACCATGCCCGGCGAACAACGGCACAGCTCGATGATCGGGATCATGAACATCGCTCCGCCGCCCCCCGACGAGCGCTCTTCGCGATCTGCCTTGGCGGCGTCCGCCGCATCATCCTTGGCGGCGTCCGCCGCATCATCCTTGGCTGCGTCCGCGGCGGTGCGCTCGCGTTCGATGCGTCGCTTGAACTGGTCGCGGGCCATCGCGTCCAAGCCGAAGGTCTGGAACATCTTGCGAAGCACGTCGTACGGAGCGACGTCCCCGAACTCCAGCTCTTCGCGCCGGGGCCGGATCTCGTTCTCGACGAACTGGCGCACCGCCTCACGCACCATCGCGTGCTCTTCACTCCACTCGAACATCGATCCCCCTCAGCTTCGCCCCGACGACGCGACGAGCGTGTCCAGCTTGGCGTACGGTGCCAGCACCAGCGCCGCCGCCGCGCCGATCAACAGCACCAGCGTGACACTCGTGTAACTGGCGACGAAACCGCCGACCAGCACACCGACGGGCACGATCCCCCCGAAGCCCATGATCCACAAAGCCATGATGCGCCCCCGAATGCCGTCGTCCACGTTCTCCTGGAGCACGGTCGCCAGCGAAGTGATGACGAGGAAGTAGAAGACGCCGAGAACGAACCCGAGCGGATACGCGGGCGCGTCTGATCGCAGCAGCGCGAACACGGCGAGCAGGCCGGCGAACACGATCAAGCCGAGTCGCGGGATCGGCGCCTTCGACCGTCCGGCGAGCAGCGTCCCGACGCTGATCGCTCCGGTCGCGGCGCCGAGGCCGAAAGCGGCATACAGCAGGCCGTACTCGACGCTTCGCGGACGGATGCCGAAGTTGTCGGCCGCGATAGCCGGCATGAGGCCCACGAAGGTGAGCGAGAAGAACGAGAACACGACAAGCGTGGTGAGGATGCGGCGAAGGAGCGGGTCGCGCGCCGCGATGCGGAACCCCGACAGGAGTCGCGCGACACCGGTCTCCGTGACCTCGCCCGGCGCGTAATGGTGGTACCGAGCGAACAAGACGCCGGCGATGGCGAAGAGGTACGTGCCCGCGTTCAAGGCGAAGACCGGTGCGGCGCTGAATTGCGAGTAGATGACAGCACCGATGGCCGGGCCGATGACGCGCGACAGATTCATCTGGACCGACTGGAGCGACACCGCCCCGGGAAGGTCCGCACGGGGCACGAGCGTCGGGAGAATCGCCGCAATGGCCGGCGCACTCAGCGAGTTGCCGACGCCGATTGCGAAGACGCACACCACGATCGCAACGCGCGACGGGTTGCTGTTCGCTGCCAACACGGCGAGCACTCCGGAGAGGACCAGCTGCTCGATTTGGGTGATTATCAAGAGCTTGCGACGATCGACGACGTCTGCGAGCACTCCACCGACCGTGGACATGAACAGGAGTGGGCCGAGCTGGGCGAAGAAGAGGATCCCGACGAAGATTGCCGAACCGGTCAGCTCGTACCCGAACGCGCCGAGCAGCACGTTCTGCATCCAGGTGCCGGTATGCGACGCGAACGTGCCGCCCCAGAAGATGCGGAAATCGCGGTTGCGCAGCGCGGCTTGCGCGGTGCCGCGCCGGAACGGCGCATCACCTTCGATGATCGCTTCGGTGGCTTCTTCGGCGTTCGGGTCGTGGCCTTCGCTGGGGCGCCCCGTCATCGCCAGCTCACCCTAGATGGGCGCCGTTCCGGGGCTTGCACGTTTCTGGGTGGTCCGGTTTCGTTGTCAGGGTGAACGACACCAAGCGCCGCGTCGTGCGCGCGGTGCAGAAGTACGCGTTGAACCCGCCGGTACGCGCCTTGTTCGCACTCGGGCTCGTGCCGCCTACCCACGTGCTGCTGGAGACCACCGGGCGCAAGTCCGGCCGGCCGCGCCACAACCCGGTCGGCAACGGGCTCGACGGCGACACGCTCTGGATCGTCGCCGAGCATGGGCGCGGTGCGAGCTACGTCCGCAACCTCGAAGCGGATCCGAGGGTGCGAGTGAAGATCGGCCGGCTGTGGCGCACGGGCACCGCCACCATCCTCCCCGACGACGACCCGAAGGCCCGGCTCGATCGGATCGGCAGACGCGTGAACGGCTTCATGGTGCGGGCCGTCGGGACCGACCTGCTCACGATCCGGGTCGACCTCGACCCGGCGCACTAACCGCTCGGAGCGCTGAGCGGGGCGAACGCGTATTCGCCTCTCGGGGCCGTGGACGCGCGGCCGGGAGTCCAACTAGCGTGCCGGCAATTCGGAGCGATGCCATGGGCATCGTCGCGCGGCTGAGGCGGAGGGCCGTTGACGAGCACCGCTCGAAGACTGACGACGCTCGCGGGGCTGCTCGTGGCCGCGCTGGCGTTCGTCACCGCGACGCCGGCGGGCGCCCAGCAGGACCCGGTGGCCGAGGCGCAGGCGCGTGCCGACCGGGCCGGCAGCGCGTACATCGACGCGCTGGCCAAGACGCAACGGCTCGACGCCGAGATCATCGAGCTCGAGGCGACCGTCATCAGCCTCGAGCAGCGCGTCATCGAACTGCGCACCGCGACCCAGGGTCGGGCCGTCGAGGCCTACAAGCGCTCCGCAACCCCCGTGGACGCCCTGTTCGGCGACGGCCCGGCTGTCATGGACTCGGCGCGCCGGACCGTCCTGGTCGACCTGGTCAACGCCCACGACGAGGACGCCGCCACGCAGCTCCGGCACGCGCGCGACGAGCTCCAGGCACGACAGCAGGCGCTCAAGGAAACGCGGCAACAGCACGCCAACCTGCTCAGCCGGCTCAAGGCCGACGAGGAGCGGCTGAACGCAGAGCTGGTCGCGGCGCAGAACCGACGTCGAGCCGCCGCGGGCGCGCCGGCCGCCGCCGGCCTGGCGCCGTCGGCTGACTACGTGCCCCGGCCCGGCGAGCATCCTCGTCACAACGATCCATTCCTCGTCTGCACGCGCCGGATCGAGAGCGGCGGCAACTACCAGGCGTACAACGCGAGTGGGCCGTACTTGGGCGCGTATCAGTTCAACCAGAGCACCTGGAACGCAACCGCGAATAACGCCGGCCGGGGTGAGCTCGTCGGCGTCGATCCGCGGAACGCCTCCGAGTACGACCAGGACGACATGGCCTGGACGCTGTACGAGTGGAGGGGCAAGGGTCCCTGGGGCGGTCGCTGTTAGGGACTGAAGACCCTGTGGAACCAGTCTCCGTCGCGTAGAGTCCAACCCAGTCCGGGCGACTCTCAGGGCAGGTCAAGGTGAACCAGCAGCCACGCGACCAGGCGGCAGCAGGTACGGGACGGACGACGCCGCGACGCATCGCCGTCGTGCCCGCGTACAACGAGGAGCCGACCGTCAAGGGCGTCCTCGAGCGGCTCTATCCCTTGGTGGACGAGCTGGTGGTCGTGGACGACGGATCCACCGACAACACCCGCGAGGTCATCGAGAAGTGGCTGCCCGAGCAGGACAACGCCTGGATGCTGTCGTTCGACGACAACCAGGGCATGTCGGCCGCCTACTACCTCGCCTTCACGGACCTCCGCCAGCGCCTCGCCACCGGCGAGATCGGTGAGGACGACCTCGTCTACACCGTCGACGCCGACGGCCAGCACGAGCTCAGCGTGCTCGACGAGCTGCGGGACATCGC
>JBKPDG010000024.1:0-10726 GCA_046727755.1 Actinomycetota bacterium | reverse complement strand
GGCGACTGAGCAGGCGCGCTCGGGCGCATCCTCCGCTAACCCTGGGGCCGCACGCGAAAAGGCGGGAGGCCTCTGGTCTGAAGCCGCCCGCCGGCTTCCTCCTGTCGCGAGTCCCTCACCCCTGAGGGGGGTTAAGCGGAGGGGTGTCCTCACTCGGGAGTTATCCACATTGTCCGCGCAGAACACACCCAGTGGTCAAGCGCCCACCGTCCGGCGCATGGGAGATGTGAGCGGGTCCTAAGGCTTCGGTGAGCATGGCCCCGCTCGCGGGGGCTCCGCGGCCGGCCGAGATTGCGAGCCGACGGCCGGTCGGTCAGGGTGAGGCTCCACATGAGAAAGCGGGAGGCCACGGTCCTGAAGCCTCCCGCCTGTGAGGGCCCCTCACTTCTTGGGGGCGACGCCCTCGACAGGGACGCTCGCAACCACCGGGAAACGCCGAGTAAAGGTGAGCGGGTGGGGCCTTGGGGTGTTTAGCCCCGGGCCGATTCGGCGCAGACTGCCGGCACCTCTCGGGGAAGTGGTGATCGCCCACCTCGCGACCTCGGGGGCAGGAGGGCGGGAGGCTTGAGACCGAAGGCCTCCCGCCTTCCGCGTTGCTCGCTGAGCTCCCTCGAGCAGCCGCCGCGCGTCCCACCAGTTCCGTCGGCCGCGCCGAACTTTGGAAGAAGTCGTCGGGTTGCTCGATCAGACGCCGGCGACTCGGTAATCGACTTCAGTTCGACTCAGAGTCGCGATCCTGGGCCCGAACGATTTCCGCAGCAATGTCGCGGACCTTGCGGTTCTGGTGCTGAGACTGAAAGACGAGGACAGCGAACGCCGCGTCGGGTCCGCAGCCCATCATGTTCATGATGATGCCCTTGGCCTGTTCGATGATGGCCCGGTGTTCCATCGCGGCATGAAGGCCTTCGATCTCGTCGACCAGCTCAGCGATGCGGGCGTCCTTGAGGACACCGGCTGATTCCAGGCTCTCGGCCCGCTCCCTGCCGGGCGGCTCGGCCACGATCCCGTTTTAGATCCAAGAGCCGCCTCAGTTCAACGCCGTTTGCGCACGCCCTACCGCGCTATGCCGCGATCTACAGACGGTCCCGCTTGGCCCACAAACGAGCAGTGCCTGCTTCGGGTCGAGGCCGCCGGGCCGTGACGACCGCCGACGTGGGGCGCGGCCGCGCTTCTCGACCAAAACCTTGGCCGTGTTGTTTTGCAAATGTCTCAGCGCGACGGCGTAGTCGACGCCGGCGTGTCGGGCGAGCGACTCGGCGGCGGCCAGCCTGCGGCGATCGGTCGCGTGTTCCTCAAAGCCCTTCACTCGTCCTCCCCGGCACCGCGCATCCAGCCAGGCTGGGCATCGCCCGGGCTGCTCACGTGCACGCCGCCCGGCACGCGCCCTCGCCACGCGCCTTCGCGGCTTCGTAGGCGTTCACCCCTTGCATGCAGCCCGCGTGCTCGGCGGCGAGCTGCTTCTCCAGCCGCTCAGGGTTCATCCGGTCGTTCGCCTCCGTTGCCGCGGTCATCTCGTCGTAGATCTGCTTCGCTCTCGACCACGGCACGGACGGCGTGCCATCTACCTCCAGTCCGGTTCGCGTACTTGGCACCGTGGCCGGCCCTGTGGTGACTCGCCGGCGGCTTGACTGCCCTGTGGCTCCTGTTGCTGGATTGGCTCAAAGCCCTCTTGTCCGCCCCATCACCTCCGTGTACCTTTGTGCACTTACTCGGGCGGAGTAATGGACGGGAGGAACCATGAAACGCCCTAAGGCCGACGTGAAGCACATACGTGCGCGGAATCGGCGCGTTGCTCGGCTGGTGACCGTGGGGCTGTTGGGCGCGGCGCTAGCGATGTTCGGGTTCATCGGCACCGTCGGGGCGGGACCGCCACCGCCACCGGAGGAAACGACAGCGACAACAGAGGAACAACAAGCTTCTGACTGCAATCCCAACTACACGCCCTGCGTGCCCAACGACCCCGTGGACGTCGATTGCCTTGGTGGTACGGGCGATGGTCCGTCGTTTGTCGAAGGACAGGTCCAAGTGATCGGCGAGGACGTGTACGACCTGGACGCCGATGAGAACGGCGTTGGCTGCGAAATCATCCGCACTGGAGGAGGGGCCGCCCCGCCGCCGCCCACGCCGGTGAGAGCGCCCGCACGATTCACCGGCTGAACGAAGTCATAGAAGGCCGGTAGGGGCGCAGCCGTGAGGTAGATGCCCACAGCCGGGCGGCGGGCAAACTCGACCGCCCGGCGCCACCGCGCTAAGGCGCGGAGCGGGCCACTCCGGAACCGGCGTTCCGTATGGTAGAGCGCGACGAGCGCATATGTGCCGATATGTGCTCAGGTTGCCCTCGGCGCCCGGCCGTTCGGGGCGTACGTTCGGTGCGCGGTCCGGCGACGGAGCCGGGGTATCCGGGAGCCGGGCAGTTCCAGTTCGCGGTCGTTGAAGTGTTGTCCTGAAGGGAAGGGGCGCCTCATGGCGGTCAGGCTCATTTGTCATCTTGTGAGCGGCGAGCAGGTCGAGATCCTGTCCGACAAAGACCAGGGCCTTGAGGAGGCGTACCACGCCGCGCACTCGGCGTTCGACGAGCGCAAGATCGTCAGTGGCCGCTCCCCCGATGGCGGCTACGTGCTGATTGACGCTGGGAGCGTCATGTATGTCGAAATCCACGAAGAGTGACGACCCTCGTGGCGTCACACCCTCGACGACCTGAACCGCTCTCTGCGCCACACGCACGGGTTCCGGCAACCAGACGATTCAACCGGGTCGCCGTGCAATAGCCCGCCGTAATGTCTATTCCGTGACGGTGGTGTGCGATGGTCTGCTGGTCGAGTCCGAGGACGGCGTCGGGGAGTGCGACCAGGGCGATGCGTGTCAAGCCCTCGAACTGCAGGACGACTACCCGGCGTATCGTGCAGCGCACGACCGAGTCATAGCGAGAGGGCAGGCCGAGAATAGGGAAGAGTACGGAGGCGAGGGCTGACCTGGGTCGAGCTGCCGCGCGTCTTTACGTTTAGGGTCAGAGCCTCTGGTCTACTTGAGTGAGGGTGCTCTCCTGGAACACGCCCTCAGACGCTGAGATCGTAGGCGTGCTACGCCAGTCACCGCGGTGGTGGGGCTGATCGGGTCTGTGCCGAGCATTGACGCAACGCCGACTACCGTGAGTCCGAAGAGGCGTAGCAGATGTCTGGCCTTGCGATCATCACCGAGGCGTGTATCGATGTGAAGGATCGCGCGTGCGTGGATGTCTGTCCCGTGCAGTGCATCTACGAGTTCGATCCCAAGAACAACGCGCTGTTCTCCGAGGAACAGGCTGGGAGTGGCGTCACCGAAAACACCCATCAGCCGAACCCGGACGCGACCGGGATCTTCGAAGACAGCATCCTGTATGTGAACGTCGATGAGTGCACGTCATGTACCGCGTGTTATCAGCCCGACGTTTGTCCTGTCGGAGCGATCTACTCGGAAGAGAACGTCCCCGACGGATCCTCGAAGACGCATTACAACCGCGAGGACCCGAACAAGGGTCACGACCACACCTTCTTCATCCAGCTCAGCCGGGACGTCTTTGCCGACTAGACCGCGATCGGTCCTGGTTCCCGGTAGAGCGCGCACAGAACGACAGGTCCGCTCGGCGCCCAGGCGCGCCCATAGCCGGCGATCCGTGCGCCGCTCCGTACGGGGCGATCAAATGCAGCTTGGTCAGATCGATCGCGCAGACTTGCGGGCTGGTTGACCGCATGTCACCGGAGGAGAGTTCCTAGTCGACACAACAGGAGCCGGAACCTCCCCCATTTGGGGAGGGCGGCCGCCGATGGCTCATACTCCGGATCAAGGGCGCACCCAGAGTGCCGCTCGGTGCGCGTCGCGATGTCACCCAGCGGTCGTCAGCGTCCGTTTCGACGATCGGCTTGTCCGAGCAAGTGTCGTGGTCACCGACTTGTGCCACCAAGCCGACGCTTCGTCTGAGGCCGGGGCGGGGAGCACTGCGGGCACGGTCGCGCCGTTGGCCATGATCATCACGTTGGCGATTCCTTGGGTGGTCTCCCAGGTGCCATCGACGAGGTCGGCTAGCTCGGCTGCCAGGGTTTCGTGCCCAGGAGCACAAGAGAAACACGGTCGACCACCCATTTGGATACTCCTGTTGTTCAAGGCCGCGGCTCGACGAGTGTGTGGGCGTGGCCGGCGGCTGGGCGGATGCGCTCTCGGTGTGGTGATGTCTGGCCGTTGCGGTCGCGAGGCTCGAGCCTCGAGTGGCCGGGCGCGGATGGCGCGTTCGTGTGGCGCGTGGTCTCACGAGCAGGAGACGATGGCGTGTCCGGGCGCGGTGTTGCACGTGGGGCCGCGTCCTCGGGTTGATGCTGGCGCCTGATTCTGGTCCGTAGCCAGATGCGCATGCGGTCGACGCCGGACAGGCCTAGGAGTCGATTCTGCTCGCTCGGCTGGGTGTGGGAAATGAGGCGCGCGGATGCGGAGGTGACTGCCTGCAGCGCTCTCGTGGCGGCGAAGTCGTCGGAACGATTCTGGAGCCGCACAACCAGGCCAGCTCGCGCTTTGTCGAGGATGACTGGCGCACGATCGCCGTGGTCGGCGAGCGCGAGGGCTGTTGATTCCAGGTCGACGCCCGGGCCACGCAGCACTGCGACAAGCTCGGCAACGAGGTCGGGGTCGATTCCACGCGGCCCTGAGAGAGCCGCTCCGGAGGACAAGGAAGACCTGCTGCCGTACTGCCGGCGCGTCGGCGACGTGTCGCGGCGGCTGTTGACCACGAAGTACAGGAGCACGAGGACCAAGGCCAACCCAATGATCGGGAAACCGAGATACATCACGTTCCTTCACGTTGTGGCGGACTGGTGCTGAATATCACGTTGACTCGTTGTGGCAGCGCCCGACGACCACCCAAGCTGTCCGCCCCGTGCGCTTGCACTCCGTCGCCTCCGACCCGTCCGTCGCCCATCGAGCTGGCGCCGCGATGTCCACCCACCACGCTACTCCGGTCGTACGATACTAGCAATACATTTCCAGAATTAGGTGGTAGGGTGGGTGTCGTGGCGGAATGGAGCTTCCTCACCAACCACGCCCGGGTGATGCTGTGCATCGCTCATGATCCCGATGCGCGCTTGCGGGACATCGCCAGCACGCTGGGCATCACAGAACGCAGCGCCTATGGCATCGTCGCCGACCTCGCCGACGCCGAGTACGTCGTGAAATCACGCGACGGCCGCCGCAATCGCTACCAGATCCAACATCACCTTCCGTTACGCGAGGCGACCAGCCGAGAGCGAACCATCGGCGAAATGCTCGACCTCTTGGGAAACACCAACGGACGAAAGCGACGCCGAACCCGGTAGCCGACCTCATGGCTGCACGATCACAGAGATCGCGAAGGGCCACAATGCACGCAAACGTCGTCTTCGTGAAAGTAGATGCGACCCAAGCTGACCCTGCACGAAAGGGCCTGCACGAGCAGGTGATCCCGCGAGTCAGTCAGACCGCGGGGTTTGTGGCCGGCTACTGGTTGGAGCCCGTCAACGGCAAGGGCATCTCGGTGACGCTCTGGGAAAGCGAGCACGCCGCCCGGGAGGCAGTTGGTCACATCCAGTCCGCCAGCTCACCCACAACCGGAGTCAAGCTCGACAGGATCGAGACCCGGGAAGTGATCGGACAGGCCTAACTCGATCCGGGACTCCTTCACCTTGTCCCGCTGGCGTACTGAGAGCGATATCAGCGGCACGATTGGACTCGATCGGCGACTGCGCCAATAACCGAGGGATCGCAGCACCGACGTGAGCACCCTCCCGAAGCGGAACCTCCCGCTCCGTTCGCGAAAACAAGTAGGCAAACCACCTACTTCTTTGCGGTTGCTGGGCCTCGTTGCACGACCCAGACGCGGAATGCCCAAATCGGACGCCTAGGAACTGCTGCGGAAACGACCGAATCGACACCAACACACCGCTGAGAGTTCCCTCGAATGCCAACCGACCTGACGCGACCGCCGGCTCAAGGTCTGTCGTGTCGCTCCGGAGCCGCACAGAACGACGCCGAGCGCACCCGGCCCGAGCGCGCCAGAACCGGCGATCTGTGCGTCGAGCACCACGAGTGCATGTGTGCCGATCGGTGCGCGCCAACGCTCGGCCCCTGGCGGCGTTCTGGCGCGACGTTCTGTGCTGCAGCTCCGTGCACAGATCGGCAGATCTGGCGCGTCCAGCAGTCGTAATAGCGCCGCCGTACCGTTGGGGGTCTGCTGGCGCGTAGACAATGAGCTGCTGCTCACCAGTCAACGGAAAAGAGCCTCCACTCGCCCGGTACTCCTTTCAGCTCGTGGGTACCTCGGTCCGCGAACGTCCAGGCCATGCCTACGACAGCCTCGTGAGCGGCGGATGTGACGAGAATCTCGTTGGGTCTGGCGTGCGCCGCGACTCGAGCGCCAACGTGAACAGAGACGCCTTGAAGATCGTCGCCGTCGGCGTCCACTTCACCGACGTGGATGCCGCTTCGCGTGCCAAGGCCCATGAGCGCGACCGCACGATGGACCTCGCGGCTGCACTCGATCGCGGACGACGCGCGGTCGAAGACCGCGAAGAAGTCATCGCCGCGTGTGTCGACCTCGCGGCCTCCAAAGCGCGAGATCTCGCCCCGTACCGCGAGCCGGAAAGTGTCGAGCAGGTCTCGCCACCGCTCGTCACCAACCTTCGCGGCGAGTTCGGTCGATCCCACGAGGTCGGTGAACAGGATCGCCGCGAGACGCCGGTCCGAGTGAGCGATCGCTCGGGAACCCGTGAGGAACTCGGCAATCTCGGCCATCATCTCGTCGAGGCCCTCACCACGCGCGATCGGGTCGTATCCGATGTCAACCAAACGCGCGCTCGGCAACCGGTCGACCATCGCCTCGGTCACCTGAGCGTTGATGACGGCGGTCGGAATCCCAAAGACCAGCGCCGGTGCCTGAACCTCCGGCAGCCTGTCGCGTACATCGCTTGCCGTGATCCACTGCAACACCCGCTGGATCGATCCCGGCGAAGAGGCTCGTTCAACCCTCGCGAACGACGCAAGCTCTTGCTCATTGGCGTCGGTGACACCCTGAACCGCCGCAGCGCCCACACCCGTACCCCAAACAGGAAGGTACTGCCCGAGCCATGCATCGAGGGCGTCAGTGACTCCCTCGGGGAAATCTGGCGCTGCGAACAGTCGGGCATACCCACCCAGCAGGACAAGGTTGTCGACTCGTTCAGGGAAGGCCGCGGCGATAACCAGAGCGATCGGAACGGCGTGGTACGTGGCGACGATCGATGCCTCCTCGACCTCGACAGCGTCGAGCACGCTCACGAAGTCCGCGCAGACCTCGTCGAGGGTCGGGTTCGGATCGGGAAGCGGGTCGGACGCTCCGACACCGAAAGGGTCGACCGTCACGACGCGCCCCAACGCCAAGAGTCGCCGGTGCAGGCGCACAAGGTGTGGGATCTGCCACCTGATCTCTACGTGCGAAACCGTTCCCGACACATACAAGATGGTCCGATCACCCTCACCGACCACTTGGTACGCGAGGTGACCGCGTGGAGTCCGCACGTACCGCGTCTGAGCGACCTCACTCATCGCTCCCTCCGCAAAACCGCCGCCTCCTCACCGAACGCAATTGTTCGGGGCGCCGCGATCGTGGTGCCCAGGCCGTCGGGAATGCAGGGCCATCATCATCGCTCACCACCCGCACAGATTGCCCGTTCAGGTCGCCACCGCGCACGCATATGTGCCGATAGGGCGCGCCCGACGCACCTGTCGGGCGACGTTCGGTGCGTACGTTCGGTGCGTACGTTCGGTGCGCCGGCGATGACGATCCACGAAGCGGTGCTCGAGATGGATCTGCTCGACCACGACTTCTACCTCTTCACCAACGTGGACACAGGACACGACGCCTTGATGCAACGCCGTCCGGGTGGGGGGCACGGGCTCCGTGAACCGGTGGCGGACCTCGCTCGAGGAGGCCATCGACCTCCTCGACGCGAGCGAGCAGCCGTTCGTGTTCTTCCTCGACCCGCAGACCGGGCGCGGGCGCGTGCGCGTGCTCTATCGCCGCTACGAGGGGCACTACGGACTGCTCAGCCAGAGCGAGTTTTGGGGCGGGCCCTTCGAGGATCCGGGCACGGGCGCGAAGATGGAAGGCATGCCCGAGGTCTCGAAATTCACCGCGAGGCGGGAAGCGCTCGCCCGCCGCCACCTGCGACCGGAAGCGGAGCGAGGAGCGTCGACGGCGAGGGGCGTGCATCACATCGCCCTGATCTGCTCCGACCCGGACCGGACGATCGAGTTCTACCAGGGGCTCCTCGGGTTCCCCCTGGTGGAGATGTTCGAGAACCGCGACTCGCCCGGGTCGATGCACTTCTTCTTCGACATCGGCCACGACAACCTGCTTGCGTTCTTCGACTTCCCGAACCTCGACCTCGACCCGGCGGTCGAGGCAATCGGAAGCCTCCAGCACCTCGCCCTTTCGGTCACGCCCGAGCAGCTCGATGCCGCCAAGGCGCGCCTGGACCACACCGGTATCGAGTACCTGGGGCCAGAACGGGGCGTGCACGACTCCATTTACTTCCGGGACCCCGACGGCATCCAGATCGAGCTCACGAGCCAGCCTCTACGCGGCATGCCCAATTAGCGCGCATTCGGCCAGCGACGACGTCATGATGTACGTCGTCAGCGACATCCGACCGCCGTTTGGCTGAGCTCACTTTGCAGCCACAGGGCGGGGCTTCTCTCAATCGCAGCAGTCACACCGACGGTCTTTCCGGCGAGCAACCGAACGTTGCTTGGAGTTCTGGCCGTCCCCAACGCGGGATCCTGGGCGCACGGTTCGGTGTCCAGCGCGGGCATCGCTGCCTGACGCGAGCGCGGAAGGCACGGGTCCGCGAGGGCGACCAATCGACGGCTCTGGCGCTGGCTCAGGCGCGAACTCGGCGCACATAACGACGGCCGACGAACACTCTTCAACCCGCTCCGAACCGGCGTTCCGTATGTAGAGCGGCCCGAGCGCGTATGTGCCGATCGGGCGCGCATGGTTGCGGTCATGTGGTGACGTTCTGTGCGCGCGTTCGGTGCGCCGCGATCGAATGCAGATCGGCAGTTCTGTGTCGATGTCAAGGCGATCATGAGGTCGCCACGGTCTGGCTTGAGCGCCATTTGGCGGGACGGTCGGGCTGGCCGGCGCAACGGCGCGTGAATCTTGCATCGTCGCTCGCTTCGCTGAGTCTTCGCTTCTACGCTCACCGCAGGATGGTCGTGTCGCCACTCAGGATTCTGTGACGGTGGTGGGACGTAGCGACACTCCACGATCGACAGACACATTGGGAGGCAACGAGGGAGGGAAACGATCATGAGTGACACCGCTATTGCAGGCGGGGATGCCGCGATCCGCCCGTTCCGCATCGACATTCCGCAGGAGGAGATCGACGAGCTGCGCCGTCGCATTACCGCGACGCGCTGGCCCACGAAGGAGCTCGTCGCCGATCGGTCGCAGGGTGTGCAGTTGGCAACGACACAGGAGCTCGCCCGCTACTGGACGACCGAGTACGACTGGCGCCGGTGCGAGGCGCGACTGAACGCGCTGCCGCAGTTCAAGACCGAGATCGACGGGGTGGATATCCACTTCATCCACGTGAGGTCGCCGCACGAGAACGCGTTGCCGCTGATCATGACGCACGGCTGGCCGGGCTCGGTCGTCGAGCTGCTCGAGACCGTCGGCCCGCTCACCGACCCGACCGCGCACGGCGGACGCGCCGAGGACGCGTTCGACCTCGTGCTGCCGTCCATACCCGGCTACGGCCTCTCCGCCGAGCCGACCGAGCTCGGCTGGGGCCCGGGCCGCGTCGCTCAGGCCTGGGCGAAGCTGATGCAGCGCCTCGGCTACAGCCGCTACGTCGCGCAGGGCGGCGACGTGGGCTCCCAGGTCACCGACGCAATGGGCCGCCAGGCACCCGAGGGGCTGATCGGCATCCACACCAACCTGCTCACGCCGGCGCTGGGCAACGCCGAAGCCCTGAGCGGGTCACCACCCTCCGAGGAGGAACGCGCCGCGCTCGACGCGCTCGCCACATTCAGTGCGACCGGATTTGGCTACTTCGTGGAGCAGGCGAACCGGCCGGAGACGATCGGTTACGCCCTGCTGGATTCACCCGTCGCCCTGGCGGCCTGGATGCTCGACCACGATACGGACAGCTACCAGAAGATCGCCCGCGCCTTTGTCGACGGGCAACCCACGGGCAATCTCACCCGGGATCACATCGTCGACAACATCACGCTGTACTGGCTGACCGGCACCGGGGCCTCGGCCGCCCGGTCGTACTGGGAGAGCGGCCAAGAACAAGCGCGTGCGGCCGGGCAGGCTCCTCCGCCGGTTCCGATCCCGGTCGGCTTCACCACGTTCCCGGGCGAGATCTGGCGGACTCCGCGCAGCTGGGTCGAGCAGGCTTACCCCAACGTCATCTACTTCAACGAGGTGGACAAGGGCGGGCACTTCGCCGCCTGGGAAGAGCCGCAACTCTTTACGACGGAGGTCCGAGCCGCGTTCCGGTCACTGCGTTGATCGGCGTCTCCACCAATAACGGAGGTTGTCATGAGTAGCACCGGCGAGACCGCCAGCGACATCCGTCCATTCCACGTCGACACTCCGGATGAGGCCTTGGAGGACCTTCGTCGACGCATCGCGGCCACGAACTGGCCCGAGAAGGAGACCGTCGCGGATCAATCCCAA
>JBKPDG010000023.1:0-3098 GCA_046727755.1 Actinomycetota bacterium | reverse complement strand
GACAACGGGTTGAAGGGATGGTCGATCGATCCGAACGGTGTCGACTTGGTGACCTTGCCCACCTCGCTCGTCGGCGAGTACTGGCCTTTCGTCAACCCGTAGATCTGGTTGTTGAACAGCAACATCGTGAAGTTCACGTTGCGCCGCAGCGAGTGGATGAGGTGGTTGCCGCCGATCGAGAGGGCGTCGCCGTCCCCCGTGACGACCCAGACGTCGAGGTCGGGACGGGCGAGCGTGATGCCGGTGGCGATCGCGGGGGCGCGCCCGTGGATTCCGTGCAACCCGTAGACGTTCATGTAATAGGGGAAGCGCGCCGCGCACCCGATCCCCGACACGAAGACGAGATTCTCGGGCTTCACGTCGAGCTCGGGCAGCAGCAGCTGCACGGCGGCGAGGATCGAATAGTCGCCGCATCCCGGGCACCAGCGAACCTCCTGGTCCGACTGGAAGTCCTTGCGACCGAGCTTGACCGTTTCCTCAGGCATCGAGCAGCTCCAGGATCTTCTCCTCGATCGACGCGGCCCGGAACGGGATGCCCTGGATCTTGTTGAGCGACTGCGCGTCGACGAGGTACTCGGCGCGCACGAGCCGAGACAACTGTCCGAGGTTCATCTCGGGGACCAGGATCTTCGGGTAGCGGCGGAGCACGTCGCCGAGGCTCGACGGGAACGGGTTGAGGTGCACGAGGTGCGCGTGTGCGACCTGCCTGCCGGCGGCGCGCACGCGTCGCACCGCAGCCTGAATCGAGCCCCACGTGCTCCCCCATCCGAGCACCAGCAGCTCGGCGCCGCCGTCGTCGTCGACCTCGACGTCGGGGATGTCGGACGCGATCCGGGCGACCTTCTCGGCCCGGATCCGCACCATGTGCTCGTGGTTCTCGGGGTCGTAGTTGACGTTGCCGGTGCCGTCCTCCTTCTCGAGGCCCCCGATGCGGTGCATCAGCCCGGGCGTGCCGGGAATCGCCCACGGCCGGGCCAGGGTCTCGGGGTCGCGCAGGTACGGCCAGAAGTCGCCGTCGTGGTTGGGCGAGTCGGCGAACGGGACGCCGATGTCGGCCAGCGCGTCGACGTCGGGCAGGAGCCACGGCTCGGCGCCGTTGGCGAGGTACCCGTCGGTGAGGATGATCACCGGGGTGCGGTACTTCAGCGCGATCCGAGCCGCTTCGAACGCGGTCTCGAAGCAATTGCTCGGCGACTGCGGGGCGACGACGGGCATGGGCGCCTCGCCGTGGCGGCCGTACAAGGCGAGCAGGAGGTCGGACTGCTCGGTCTTCGTCGGGAGACCGGTCGACGGCCCGCCGCGCTGCACATCGACGACGAGGAGCGGGAGCTCGAGGCTGACGGCGAGGCCCATGGTCTCGGCCTTGAGGTCCATGCCGGGCCCGCTCGTGGCGGTGACGCCGAGATGTCCGGCGAAGGCGGCGCCGACCGCGACGCCGATGGCTCCGATCTCGTCCTCCGCTTGCAGGGTGCGGACACCGAAGTTCTTGTGTCGTGAGAGCTCGTGGAGGATGTCCGACGCCGGCGTGATGGGGTACGAGGCGTAGACGATCGGCAGCTTGCTGCTCTGCGACGCGGCGATGAGCCCGTAGGCGAGGGCGACGTTGCCGGTCACGTTGCGGTACTTGCCTGCCGGCAGCTGCGCCGGCGGGACCTCCCACGGCTGGTCGAACAGCTCGGCCGTCTCGCCGAAGTGGTAGCCGGCCTTGAACGCGGCGAGGTTGGCGTCGCGCACCATCGGCTTCGAGCCGAAGCGCTCGTTGATCCAGTCGACGACCGGATCGATCGGACGCGTGTACATCCACGACAGCAGGCCGAGAGCGAAGAAGTTCTTCGAGCGCTCGGCGTCGCGGGGCTTCACGCCGAGCTCCTTGGTCGACTCGAGCGTGATCGACGTCATCGGCACCTGGACGATCCGGTACGCCGACAGCGACCCGTCCTCCACCGGGTTGGCCCCGTACCCCGCCTTGTCGAGATTGCGCTTCTCGAACGCGTCCTCGTTGAGGAGCAGCATCGAGCCGGGCGGCATGTCCTGGAGGTTCGCCTTGAGCGCGGCCGGGTTCATCGCCACGAGCACGTTGGGCGAGTCCCCGGGCGTGAGAATGTCGTGGTCGGAGATGTGGACCTGGAACGACGAGACCCCGGCGATGGTGCCGGCAGGCGCCCGGATCTCGGCCGGGAAGTTCGGCAGCGTGGCGAGATCGTTGCCGAATGCGGCGCTGACGTCGGTGAATCGGTCACCCGCCAGCTGCATGCCGTCGCCGGAGTCGCCGGCGAACCGGATGACCACCCGGTCCAGCGTCTCCGGGCGGCGAGTCGAGGTTGTCTCTGCCGTCACTACGTCTTCCGCTTCCGCCACGTCGTCGGGGCGGGGGTCGGATCTTCCCCTGCCCACGATCATACCGACGGGGATCGGTTGCCCTGGACACGGCGCGAATGCGCCGACTCGGGTCACCCCGGCTCGCTCGGTCACTCGGTTTCGTCGAGGCGGTCGAGCTCGCGGTCGACCCGGCGCAGCAGCGCGGCGAGACGGCGGCGGTCTCGCGCCGGAGCCACGGACTCGGCTTCGACATCGGTCCGCGCGCCGCTCGCGCCGGTCGCGGTGCGGAAGAAGCGGCGCCTCACGCGCCCGACAACGAGCACATCGTCGTCCGCGGCGAGCGTCTCGACCCACGCCGGCGGGTCCCACACCGTGACCGGGACGGACGTGTTGCGACCGTCGCCGGCACTGGTCCGCACGGCCAGTGTGGCGATGCGACGACCGGACTTGAGCGCACGGATCTCGGGCGGCCCCGAGATCGTGCCGCGCAGGACGCTGACGTTGACGGCTTCCATCGTTCCCCCTTCGGGTCTGAACCGGACGGGGGAAGCGCGGGAAGTCGACCCGGCCAACGTATCGCGGGGGTGTGACAGCTACGCCGGTGGCGCGCCTCGGGCTATCCGGTGAAGCGCGGGGCCTCGACCACCGCCGCCGCCGGGTCGCAGTTGTTGGTGACCGTGACCGGGTACTCGATGTCGTCCAGGACCTCGGTCGTCACCGGATCGATGGACGTGAGCGTGCAACCCGGCGGAGGTGTCTCGCTCACCGTGCACGTGGCC
>JBKPDG010000022.1:0-6875 GCA_046727755.1 Actinomycetota bacterium | reverse complement strand
CCGGACCGCCGCCCCCGTCCGAGCCGGCGCGCCAGCTCGCGGACCGGGGCGGGGCGCCCCGCCGTCCGCGCCGCGGCAACCGCGACCGCCAGGGCCAGCTGGGTGCCCGCACCGAACCCCGCGTGGACCGGGATTGTCTCCACCAGGCGCACGGCGACCGACCCGTCCCCGAGGCCGAGGCGCTCCAGGATTGCTCCCACGGGCTCACCCGGGGCGGGGCCGGCCCCGGGGGAGGCCAGCGCGGCTTCCACCGTGCACCGCGGACGCTCCAGCGCGACGCCGATCGATCCGTACCTGCGCCCGCGCGCGCCGTTGAGATCGAGGAACCCCAGGTGGAGCCGCGCCCCGGCTTCTACGATCGTGCGCATGCCCCGGATCCGGCCCGTCAGGCGCCTACCCGCCGTGCGACGTAGGCGCGGATGTAGGCCATGGCCTCGCGCTCGGCCGGGCCCCCGGTCTTGTCGACCAGCGGATCCAGGCGGTCGAGCTCCTGGAGCATCTCCTCGCGCGGCAGCCGTCGTGCCCGCGAGGCCAGGATGCTCGCCTCCACGACCGCGTGCTTGGCCCGGCACAGCCCGGCGAACGGCCGTCCCACGGCACCGGCCACCACGCGGGTGGCGACCTCGGCCCGCTCACCGGCCGCGGGCGGGGGCCCGGGCGGCGACACGCGCTCCACCGTGACCTCGCGCCAGTGGCACGCATCGGCCAGGATGACCCCGCGGACTCGCGAGGCGGGCCGGCTCGGAAACCGCTCGCGCGAGAGCGCGCTCTTCGCGAAGAGCAGGACGTCGTCGGTGACGTTGACGACGGCCTCGCGCGTGCGGACGAGGTTCCGGAACGTGCGCGTGCCGACATAGGGGCGGATCACGGGGCGCTCCTCGTCCCAGACCACGCCCATCGCGGCGAAGTTCACCTCGCCGTCCTCGTCCAGCGTCGTCACCACCGTCTCGACGATCACGGACCGGCCTCGAGGATCTTGTGGAGGTAGAGCGGGTACTGGCCGAGCTTGCCACCGTAGTTCCCGGCGCTGATCTGCACGATGCCCGGGCCGCATGCGGCCCGGATGCCGGCACGCATCGCCGATTCCACCGCGCCGACGTCGAGGCCGTCGATGACGATCTCGTAGACGGCGTGGACGTTCCCGGGCAGGCGGCTCCGGCCCTGACCCCTGAGCGTGGGGCAGTACTCGTCGTTGGTCGACGCCCGCAAGGTCTTGTAGCGCGATCCGACTTTGCTGCCGCTCCTGACGACTCCGCCCGGGAAGGGGAGGATGATCCCGGGCACCGCCTGGACCGCCCTGACGGCGGCCTCCGCGGCGTCGAGGGCCGCGGCCTGGTTCGTGGCCAGGATCAGGAAGTTGCCGCCCGCGACCGCGCGCTGAACGCCGAACGTGTCCTCGCAGAGGAACTCGCCGTCCATCACCGGGACCCGCCAGTAGCGCCGCCCGTCGAGCTTCTTGCTCGCCTGGTACCCGTCCCCAAAGAAGCGGAGGAGCCCCCCGACCTTCACCGTCTCCTCCCCAGGCGAGAGCCCGTTGAAGCAGGCCGTGGTGGGGCAGGTCATCACGCACTGACCGATGCGGTTGAGCAGCGCCTTGCCCAGCGCCGCGGTGTTGAACCCGAAGACCAGGAAGCTCACCCCGGGCCGGCCGTCGGGCGTCTCCGCCGCCGGCAGGGTGGCCTCGATACCCGCCTCGGCGTCGCAGCCGATCACCGACGTCGCGTAGCCCGTCGCCAGCTGAGCCGCCGTGCTGGCCCAGCTGGCCCTGTCGGCGGTCACGATCGCGCGGGCGGCGCGCATCTTGAAGGCCTCGGCGAACGCGTCCTCGATCTCCACGCCGTTGACGCGGAGCATGACGGACGATCAGCCTGCGGGCGCCGCGGTCGCGACGCGCTCCGGCCGGGCCAGGTACTCCGGGTCCACCGGATAGTTCTCGAACTCGATCGTGTAGAAATCGGCGAACCACTTCTGCAGCTCCGGCAGGATACCTGCGTCGTACGGCGGCTCCACGTGGTACGTGCGGCCCTCCTGCGGCTCCCGGATCTCCCCGTCCTCCACGACCACGGCACCGTCCTTGATGACGTAGCGCGGGGCCGAGAACACCTGCTGCCAGTCCGGCCCGGGATTTAGGACCGTGATGTCCGCGTCGGCGCCGAGGCCCAGGTGGCCCTTCCGCGCGAGCCCCAGCAGCCGTGCAGGGGCGGCGCGCGTCACGATGGCCACCTCGGAGAGCGTGTACTCACGGTCGAGGTCGGGGAGCGTCGTCTTCGCCAATGCTTTGGCGTTGACCGTGCGCAGCATTTCCCTGCGGTACTCCCGGTCCATCAGGAGCCGCACGATCTGCGGGTACGCCAGGAACGACCCCCCGTTCGGGTGGTCGGTGGACAGCACGACCCGCCAGGGGTCCTTCGCGAGCAGGAGCCACTCGAGGCCGACCGCCCACTGGAGCGCGTGGATCCGGCTCCGGGGCTTGTAGCGGATCGGCACGATCCCGCAGCCCTCCTCCAGCTCGATGTCGCCGTTGAACCACTTGCGTCCCGTGACGCCGTGGAGGAAGTAGCCGAGCGGCCCGTCGCCGGTCAGGGAAGTCGTGTCGCCGAACACCACCTGGCCGACATCGACGCTGATGTTGGGGTGCGCGTCGACGTAGTCGACAAGCTCCCGGACCCGCGACGAAGGCAGCGAGCCCGGCTCCCCCCCGTACGAGTGGAACTGGACGTGGGCGAAGTGCCCCCGGCGGCCCTCGAGGGCTTGCATGGTCTCGAGCGTCGTCGCCCAGCTGCCCGCGGCGCCGAGGTTGTTGGCATGGATGTGCGCGGGGTGGGGGATGCCGAGGTCGGCGACCGCCTGCGTCAGCCCCACGATGATCTGCCGGGGCGTGATGCCATAGGGGGCCACGGGGTCGTCGAGCTTCCTCACGTTGCCGCCGCTCTGTTTCCACACCTCGACGCCGCCGGGGTTGACGAGCTTCACCGCGTAGCCCTTGGCGGCCGCGAGGAGCCAGGCCACGAAGTGACGCATCTTCTCGGTCTCGCCCTTGCCCAGGCAGCGCAGCACGAACGCGTTGTTGCCCATCAGCACGAAGAAGCCCTTGTCGATGATGGGCGTGTCGTGGAGCTCCTCGTGCGCGTGGCGGGCGCCGAGTGGCGCCACGGCCGCGTCGAACACGGTGGTGTACCCGAGCCGGGCGTAGCTGTAGCCGGTGGCGAAGGTGGAGGGATTGCTCCCCATGACGCCGGAACGCGTCGTCGCGGTGCGAAGGACCGGCATCGCCTGCCGGTGGTCCTCCGGCCGGAGCTTGCGGGCCGCGTTGACCTTGGGGCCGGCGATGTGGGAGTGGAGGTCCACGCCGCCGGGCAGGACCAGGAGCCCGCGAGCATCGATGGTCCGGGCCGTCGCGTCGAGCTCCTGCTCGGCGACGATACGCCCCCCGCGGACGGCGAGGGTGCGGACCTCGCCGTCCACGCCGTTGGCCGGATCGTAGAGCCTGCCGTTGACGATGCGCAGCATCGCCCCGGCCAAGCTGGCGGGGCTCATCCGGACTGAGCGACGCCGGTCGTGGCAGGCTCCGGCGCCTCGCGGAGCTCGCGGATTCGGCGCAGGATGGCCCGCAGCACCTCCTCGTCGGAGGGATACCGGGAGGGCAGCGCGGGGCGGAGCCGGATCGGCACGTCGTCCATCCGGTACACGGTGCCGGCGACGTTGATGCCGTAGACGGCGGTCGTGATCGCCACCCGCGCGATCCGCGCGGTCGCGGACAGGGCCGGGTCGAGGACGACCGTCGGGATGCGCTTTAGGTGCTCGATCGCTGCCTGCGGGAAGTTCGCCGCGGGATCCGCCGAGATGATGAGGGCCGCGTCCGCCTCGCCGCGCGCGAGCAGGTCCACCGTCGTGAACTCGCCGGGGTTGAAGCGAGGATAGCCCCGCCCGAGGTTGATCCCGAACGGGTAACCGGTCGACCAGGACACGACGTTGTCGGCCCCCGTCACGTTGCCGTGGCCCCGCATCGGCTTGGCCAGGAACCGCGTGAACTGGTTCAGGTCACGGGCGAGCGCCAGGATCGCGCCCGCGTTGTAGTGCTTGCCGCGCGTCATCGAGAGCCCCATGCCGAACAGGAAGACACCGAACCGCGCCCGCTTCATGCGCTCGACCAGGGCCTCGAGCGTGGCCAGGGGGATACCGGTCTCGGCCTCGATCCCCTGGTCGATCGCGACGCCCTTGACCAGCGCCCGGAGCGCCCACAGGAGCTCGAAGTCCTTGCCGGGCTTGACCTGCAAGAACAGGTCGGCGGCCCGGGCGCTCGGGGTCCGCCGCACGTCCACCAGGACGACGTAGCGGTCCTTCCGGCCGTTGGGGATGTACATCCCCTTCGGCGTGACCGAGTACTTGGTGAAGTGGCGGGGGTGGGACTCGGCGGGGTTGCCGCCCCAGAAGATCACCATGTCGGCGCGGTTCTTGATCTCGCCCAGCGTGCAGGTCGCCTCCCCGACGGCCTGGAACGCGATGCCGGACGGGCCGTGGCAGACCGAGGTCGTGGTGTCCAGGCACGCCCCGAGCCGGTCGGCGATCTCCACCGCGACGCGCTGCGCCTCGGCCGTCGTATCGGACAGGCCGTAGACGATGGGATACCGCGACGCCGCGAGCACGCGCGCGGCCTCCTCGATTGCGGCCGTCGTCGTCACCGGCTCGCCGCCGACCAGCGCCTCGGGGCGCGTGTCCGCCGGCTGGTGGTCGAGGAACCACGCCTTGCCAAGCACGCAGGCGTTCTTCGCTTTCGTGATCCGGTTCCCCTCGATGGTCAGATCGATGTCGTCGCACACGCAGCCGCAGAAGGTGCAGGTCGCGTGCTCGACCACCCGGATCCCGGCAGTCGCTTCCACTGTCCCCCCTCCGGGTCTCTCCGCTGGTTGAGTCACGCTCGGCTCGCCGGCGGCTTCTGCCCGGCGTCCAGGCCGCCGTCCAAGACGATCAGCTCCACCTCGATGCCCTTCGAGTCCGGCATGCCCGTTCCCTGGGTCTCGCCGTCCAGGAGCTTCGAGGACTCGGGCCCGTAAGCAATGAACAGCATACCCGATGGGAGCTCGTCACCCGCCGGGATGCACGACACCTCGATCTCGGCCGGACCGGCCCGGAGCCGTACCCGATCCCCCGCTCGAAGCCCCAGACGCGCCAGGTCGGCCGGGTTCACCCGCAGCGTCCGGGTCACCTCCTGGTACTGGTCGGACGACTTGTCGCCGACGCTCGTCCCTTGCTCGGTCGAGCGTCCGGGGATGAGGATGAACGATTCCGACCGCATCGGGGCAGTGGCCTCAGTGAGGGCGGGCCGGGACGCCCGCGGCCCCGGGGCGGGACCGCGAAGCGTCCGACCGCGCGGTGACGGTTCGCCGGGCTTACGCGAACGGATGTTTGGCGGTGTCCTTCTGGGAGACGACGGAATCCACGGATGGCTGGTTCTTCATCGCTCGCGCGATCGATTCCTTGGTCGCCCGGTAGTTGTAGTCGTAGATCTTCTTGTTGTCCGACGCCTCCCAGTGGATGAAGACACCCACGATCACGCAGAGGTCGTTGGCGCTGGCCTTGGGGATCGTCCCGTCGGCGACGCTGTCGACGACTGCCTTGGCCACGGCGGCCTGGGCGGGTCCGAACATCTGGACCGCCTGGCCCGCGCCCTTGATCGTGACCTTGTTGAACATGACCGTGTCGGGCTTGGCCGGCACGTTCGGCGCCAGCACCGCCAGGAGGCCATTGTGACCGGCCGACTGAGAGGCCAGCCGCTGCGTGAAGGCTAAGCCGGCCGGGCCGGTTTTCGACCCGATCATCAGGTCGATGTGGGCGACCTCGTTGCCGTCGCCGACCAGCGATTCACCCACCAGGAAGCTCTGACCATCCGTAGCCATACGATCCCTCCCGTCAGTCGAACGAACTCAGTGTGTGCGACGTCGACTCCGGCAAACCGGCCCGAGAACCGCCCATGCACCTCCTTCCCCTGCAAACAAGCCTTGCCAAGAAACAAGCCCTGGGAGGACGACCGCGCGGGCGTCGCAGATCCGCAGCGACCGAGCATGTTACCAGTTCACCTTGCTCTTGTCCCCCGCGTACAGCGACCGGACGTACGCGATGATCTTCCACGCCTCGTCTTCCGGCATGGCGTCGTAGATCTTCGGCATCGTCTGCGCCGGGATCTGGCCCTTGATCAGCTTCATCATCGTCTCGTCGTCGCTGCCGAACTTCCAGACGTCGTCGATCACCGGCGTGCCCATCCCGCCGCCGCCCATGACGCCGTGGCACCCGGAGCAGCCGTACTGGAGCCAGAGCGCCCGGCCCTGCTGGATCGCCTCGGCCTGTCCGGTGAAGGGGTTGAGCTTCTTCCCGCTGGCATTCTGGCCGAACACCGCGCCCGCCGCCACCAGACACAGCACGGCGGCGCACCCGGTCAGCCACCCGTGACGAAGCGTCACCCCGCGGCCGGGAGGAGATGTCGATCGCGTCACGGACTGGGCTGCCCAGCCGCGGGCGGAGCCGCGCTGCCGCCGGCGCCCGGCGGCGGACCTTGCCGGGGCGGCTTCAGGGGGAGGAGCGGGACCCCGTAGTCCTCGAGGACCTGGCGGATCTCGGGCTGGTGGCGATCGATCGCCTGCTCCAGCTTGGCCTTCAGCGCCTGGTCCCCCTTCTTGACACCCATCGACATCTCGAAGGTCATCGGGATGACCTTGTCGTCCTGGAGCGGAACCAGCGTCAGGGCTGGGCCGCCGTTCTTCTGCGTGAGCTTGGCGAAGTACCCGGCCAGCGGCCCCCACGTGATGGCGACGTCGACCTGGCCCGCCACCAGGTCCTCCAGGAGCTTGGTCGGGCGCCTTGACGGGTCGGGATCACGA